>NZ_JBHXKA010000089.1:0-33280 GCF_042722885.1 Streptomyces sp. NPDC058401 | reverse complement strand
TGGGTGGGCTGGTTTATTTTTAAAACACACCCCCCCCCGGGCCCCGCCGCCCCCCTTGGGGCCCCGCCGGGGGGGCGGGGGGCCCCCTTCGTCATCGTCCCGCGGGACGAGGCCGATCGGACTGGTGGGTCCGATCAGGCGGCCTTCGTCTCCCAGAAGATGCGGTCGATCTCGGCGATGAGCTCCAGCGCCTTGGCGCCGGTCGCCGGGTCGTTCGACGCCTTGGCGGCCGAGAGGGCCTTCAGGGTGTCGTTGACCAGGGTGTGCAGCTGCGGGTACTTCTCAAAGTGCGGCGGCTTGAAGTAGTCGCTCCACAGCACGGAGACGTGGTGCTTCGCGAGCTCGGCGCGCTGCTCCTTGATGGTGATGGCGCGCGCGCGGAAGTCGGCGTCGTCGTTGGCCTGGTACTTCTCCTGCACGGCCTTGACGGACTCGGCCTCGATGCGGGCCTGGGCAGGGTCGTACACGCCGCACGGAAGATCGCAGTGGGCGGAGACCTTCGCCTTGGGGGCGAAGAGGCGGGAAAGCATGGAGTTTGTCCTCCTCGTGATCGTCTTCTCAAGGGGGAGATTACTCCGTGAGAAAGACGATTTCGCGGGCGCCCCCGTGGGGTTGGGACAAAAGTCCAGGGGTGTGCCCGGGCCGGTGACCGAATGTACGGGAGAGTGCGGCAGCATGCGGGGGGCACGAAACGTGCCCCAGGGCTGGTGAGGAGGTCACGGATGGCGGGGAGCAGTCGCTCGCGCGGCCGGACGCGGGAGTGGGAATCGCCGTTGAAACGGATCGGCACCGTGGAGGTGAGGGGCCCCTCGATGGCGCCGACCCTGGAGAACGGGGACCAGGTGCTCGTCCGCTACGGGGCGCCCGTGCGGCCGGGCCACGTGGTGGTGCTGCGCCACCCGTTCCAGCAGGACCTGCTGGTCGTCAAGCGGGCGGCGGAGCGGCGGCCGGGCGGCTGGTGGGTGCTGGGCGACAACCCGTACAACGAGACGGGCGACAGCACGGACTACGGGGCGGTCCCCGACGAGCTCGTGCTGGCGACCGCGGTGGTCCGCTTCCGGCCGCGCCCCCGGCCGGAACACGCGGCGCAGGGTCAGCGCTCGCTGAGGGCGTGGCTCTCCTGGGCCTCGTCGGCGCTGCGCCCGCTGTGGGCGGACTCCTCGGCCTCCAGCCGCTTGCGGGCGCGGTAGGCGGCCACGTTGGCGCGCGTGGCGCACCGGTCGGAGCAGTACCGGCGGGAGCGGTTGGTGGAGGTGTCGAGGTAGGCGTTGCGGCAGGGCGGCGCCTGGCAGAGGCCGAGCCGGTCGGGGCCGTGCGCGGTGAGGTGGAAGGCCAGCCCGAAGCAGGCGATCGCGGCGTAGCCGGCGGAGGCGTTGGAGGGGTGGTCGGCCAGGTGGATGTGCCAGTTCGGGCCGCCGTGCTCACTGTGCTCGTCGATGGCCTCGTGCCCCGACACCTGCGGGCTGACCGGGAACTCCATGAGCAGCGAGTTCAGCAGGTCGACGGCGAGGACGTGGTCCCCGCCGTCGGCGGCCTCGAAGACGCCGCGCAGCCGGCCGCGGACGTTGCGGAAGCGGGTGACGTCACCGTCCGTGACCCGGCGGGCCATCTGCACGCTGGCGCCGAAGAGTGCGCGGACGGCGTCCACGGAGGTCAGCGAGTCCTTGTTGCGGGCCGGCTCCTCGGTGTTGACCAGGCGCACGGCGTAGTCCGAGTAATGGGCCAGTTCCACTTGTAGTCCTTACGGCTGCGGATTAGTGTCTCCGGTAACGGCTGAGACATGTTCGAGGGTATTACGCATGGAGGCACGCGTGGCGGATACAGCACGCACCGATACCGCGGCACGATCCGACTGGCAGGCCTGGCAGGACAGCTGGGACCGGCAGCAGGAGTGGTACATGCCCGACCGCGAGGAGCGGTTCCGGGTGATGCTGGACATGGTGGAGGCGCTGGTCGGCACCGCCCCCCGCATCCTCGATCTCGCGTGCGGTACGGGAAGTATCACGGACCGCGTCCTCAAGAGGTTCCCGGAATCCACCAGTACGGGAGTCGACCTCGACCCCGCACTGTTGACGATCGCCCGGGGCCACTTCGCCGGCGACCCCCGCGTCACCTTCGTGACCGCCGACCTCAAGGCCCCCGACTGGCGCGCGGCCCTCCCCCACGACTCCTACGACGCCGTGCTGACGGCCACCGCCCTGCACTGGCTGCCCAGTGAGGACCTCGCCGTCCTGTACGGGCAGCTGCCGGACCTGCTGCGGGCCGGCGGGGTGTTCATGAACGCCGACCACATGCCCGACCCGGCCACCCCCCGGATCAACGCCGCCGAGCACGCCCACCGGCACGGCGGCATGGACCGGGCGAAGGCCGCCGGGGCGCTGGACTGGCGCGAGTGGTGGGAGCTCGCGGCCGCCGACCCCGAGCTCGCCGGGCCGACGAGGGCCCGCTTCGAGATCTACGGGGAGCACGCCGACGGCGACACCCCGCCGGAGTCCTGGCACGCGGCCGCGCTGCGCGGCGCCGGGTTCGCGGAGGCCCGTACCGTCTGGCGCTCCCCCTCGGACGGGCTGGTGCTGGCCCTGAAGTAGGTCCCGGCCCGGGGAACGGCCCGGAAGCCGGGTCGGAAACCGGGTCGGGCATGCGTGAGGGGCGGTACGGATTCCCGTACCGCCCCTCGCGCGTGGAACGCCGCCGTCCTACAGGACCTTCGAGAGGAAGGCCTTCGTCCGGTCGTGCTGCGGGTTGCCCAGGACCTCGCGGGGGTGGCCGGATTCGACCACGACACCGCCGTCCATGAAGACGAGGTTGTCGCCGACCTCGCGGGCGAAGCCCATCTCGTGCGTGACCACGATCATGGTCATGCCCGACTCGGCCAGGTCCCGCATGACGTCGAGGACGTCGCCGACGAGCTCCGGGTCGAGCGCCGAGGTGGGCTCGTCGAAGAGCATCAGCTTCGGTTCCATGGCCAGCGCGCGGGCGATGGCCACGCGCTGCTGCTGGCCGCCGGAGAGCTGGGTGGGGTAGTTCCCGCCCTTGTCGCCGAGTCCGACCCGGTCGAGGAGCTTGACGGCGCGCGCCCGCGCGACCGCCTTGCTCTCGCCCTTGACCATGACCGGGGCTTCCATGACGTTCTCGATGGCCGTCATGTGCGGGAAGAGGTTGAAGCGCTGGAAGACCATGCCGATGTCCCGGCGCTGGGCCGCGACCTCGCTGTCCTTCAGCTCGTAGAGCTTGCCGGCCTTCTCCCGGTAGCCGACCAGCCGGCCGTCGACCGAGAGCCGCCCGGCGTTGATGCGCTCCAGGTGGTTGATGCAGCGCAGGAAGGTGGACTTGCCGGAGCCGGACGGGCCGACCAGGCAGAACACCTCGCGCGGGGCGACTTCGAGGTCGATGCCCCGCAGGATGTGGGCGGGGCCGTACGACTTGTGGACGGCCTCGGCCTTGACCATCGGCTGGGCGGTCACTTCGCCACCTCCGTACGGCGGAACATGTTCAGGTTGGCCCGCAGACGCTGGAACGGCGTGGGCGGCAGGGAACGCAGCGAACCACGGGCGTAGCGGCGCTCCAGGTAGTACTGGCCGACACTGAACACGCTGGTCAGGGCCAGGTACCAGATGGAGGCGACGAACAGCATCTCCATGATGGCGCCTGCCGTGGACCCGATGTTCGACGAGGCCCTCAGCAGTTCCGTGTACTGGACCGCGGAGACCAGCGACGAGGTCTTCAGCATGTTGATGAACTCGTTGCCCGACGGCGGGATGATCACGCGCATCGCCTGCGGGAGCACCACCCGGCGCATCGTCTGCGTCTGGGTCATGCCCAGCGCGTGCGAGGCCTCGCTCTGGCCCTCGTCGACGGACTGGATGCCCGCACGGACGATCTCCGCCATGTACGCGCCCTCGTTCAGGCCGAGGCCCAGGAGCGCGACCATGAACGGGGTCATCAGTTCGACGGTCTCTTGCTTGTAGATCGGTCCGAGGTTCACGTACTGGAAGATCAGCGACAGGTTGAACCACACCAGCAGCTGTACGTAGACCGGGGTACCGCGGAAGAACCAGATGTAGAGCCACGCGACGGTGTTCGTCACCGGGTTCTTCGAGAGCCGCATGACCGCGAAGAGGATGCCGAGCACCAGGCCCAGCGCCATCGCGGACACACTGATGATCACGGTGTTGCCGAGGCCGGCGATGATCGAGGGGTCGAAGAGCTTGTCTCCGACCGTCTTCCAGATCACGTTGCCCTGGGAGAAGGCGTAGACGAGCCAGGCCAGCAGGACGATGACCACGACGCCGCTGATCCAGCGGCCGTAGTGGCGCACCGGGATTGCCTTGATGGCCTCGTACGGGGTACCCGAGGGGCCGGGTCCGGCGGGCGGGGTCGCGGCCGGATCCTTGTCGATCTTGTCAGTCACAATGACTGCCCTTCAGTGGAGCTCAGGAACCAGGGACCGGGGGCGCGGGGCGCCCACCGGTCCACACGGGTCACTTGCCTGCGTTGACCGTCGCCGACTGCACGGCGCTGTCCTTGACGTTCCACTTCTCCAGGACCTTGGCGTAGGAGCCGTCCTTGATGATCGCGTCGAGGGCCTGCTTCAGGGCGTCGCGCAGCTGGGTGTTCTCCTTGCTGACGCCGATGCCGAAGAGACCGACGTCGGACTGCGCGCCGCCGACCTCGAAGTCGTTGCCGCCGCCCGAGGTCTTCGCGATGTACGCGGCGACCGGGAAGTCGTTCAGGTCGGCCACGGCGCCGCCGGCCTTGACGCGGGTCTGGGCCTCGGCGTCGGTGTCGAAGGCCTCGATGGTGAGCTTCTTGTCACCGCACTTCGTGGCCTGCGCCTTGAAGGTGTCCTCGTAGATCGTGCCGCGCTGGACGGCGACCGTCTTGCCGCAGAGGTCGTCGAGGGTCTTGATGTTCTGCGGGTTGCCCTTCTTGACGAGGAGCGAGACGCCGGAGGAGAAGTAGTCGACGAAGTCGACGCCCTTGCCGATCTGCTTGCCGTCGTCGTCGAGGCCCTTCTGGCGCTTCTCGTTGTCCGAGACCGAGGACATGATCGCGTCCTGGCGGCCGGAGTAGATCGAGGTGATCAGACCGTCGAAGCTGCCCGAGGTGAACTCGAACTTCACACCGAGCTGCTTGCCCAGGGCCTCCGCGATGTCGGGGTCGACACCGACGATCTTGCCGCCCTCGGTGAACTCCATCGGGGCGTACGCCGCGTCCGTGCCGACCTTGATGACACCCGCGTCCTGGATCTTCTTCGGCAGCGCGGAGAAGAGGGGGGCCGCGTTGGGCTTCGTGGTGTCCCCGGACTCCTTCTTCTCGGTCTGGTCTCCACAGCCGGTGAGGATCAGGGCGCCGGCGACCGCGATCGCGCCGACCGCGGCGATCCGGGACCGGGCGGCGGTCGTACGGCGGGTGGTGCTTGCGGTCATGAGCTGGTTCCTCCGGCAGGTGGAAAGCATCGAAAAGCGGTCGGGCACGCCCCATCGAGTGTCGCGACCTTGTGTGATTAGGGGCATCTTGCCATTCGGACTGAGTCATTCAGGCAGCCCGTCAGGTCAAAATCGGATAACGGCAGCCCCTTCGTACCCAACAGGACTGCGGACAAGGCCCCTCAGAGCCGCACGAACGGCCGTGACCTGGTCCTTTTGCCGCACTATTTGCGGCGCGTCTCGCCCATCGGACAGAGAGGTTTGGACTTTTCGCCAAAACCGGGACAAGCGGCTTATGGTCGAGCGGGAATCGACTCGTCTGGGTGAGTGTTCTTGGGGTAGAACGGATCCTTACACCCCTCATCCGGGGCTCAGGGCGCGCGTGCGGCGCGCCCGCGCGTACGAACCTCCCCTTCGCGGAGACGGGCCTACAACCGTCGCCGCAAAGACGGACGCGGTGCCCGCCCACCCCTTAACCAGGAGTGGCCACCCTCAACGATTCAAAGACTTAAGGGGTTAAGACAGTGGCAGCGGAGATCGTCAATCCTCGCAGCGACAGCGTGACGGACAACAACCCGGATGCGGTGTTCGCGCTGCACCGGGGCGGCAAGATGGCCATCGTGGCCACCGTGCCGGTCCACAACAAGGACGACCTGTCCCTGGCGTACACGCCCGGCGTTGCGAAGGTCTGCAGCGCCATTGCCGAGCAGCCCGAGCTCGTGAACGAGTACACCTGGAAGTCCAACGTGGTCGCCGTCGTCACCGACGGTACGGCCGTGCTCGGACTCGGTGACATCGGGCCGGAAGCCTCCCTCCCCGTGATGGAGGGCAAGGCCATTCTCTTCAAGCAGTTCGGTGGCGTCGACGCGGTTCCGATCGCGCTCGCCACCAAGGACACGGACGAGATCATCGAGACCGTGATCCGCCTCGCCCCGTCCTTCGGCGGGGTGAACCTGGAGGACATCTCGGCGCCCCGCTGCTTCGAGATCGAGCGCCGCCTCCAGGAGGCGCTGGACATCCCGATCTTCCACGACGACCAGCACGGCACGGCCATCGTGACGCTGGCCGCCATGCGCAACGCCGCGAAGCTCACCGGTCGCACCCTCGCCGACCTGCGCGCCGTGATCTCGGGCGCCGGCGCCGCGGGCATCGCGATCGCCAAGATCCTCGTGGACGCGGGCATCGGCGACGTCTGCGTCACCGACCGCAAGGGCGTCGTCTCCGCCGACCGCTCCGACCTGACGGACGTCAAGGCGGAGATCGCGGGCCTGACGAACAAGACCGGCCAGACCGGTTCCCTGGAGGACGCCCTCGCGGGCGCGGACGTCTTCATCGGCGTCTCCGGCGGTACGGTCCCCGAGGCCGCGGTGGCGACGATGGCGAAGGACTGCTTCGTCTTCGCCATGGCCAACCCGAACCCGGAGGTCCACCCCGACGTCGCGCACAAGTACGCGGCGGTCGTGGCCACGGGCCGCTCGGACTTCCCGAACCAGATCAACAACGTGCTGGCGTTCCCCGGCATCTTCGCGGGCGCGCTCAAGGTCCGCGCGACCCGGATCACCGAGGGCATGAAGATCGCCGCCGCCGACGCCATCGCCGGCGTCGTGGGTGACGAGCTCGCCGCCGACTACGTGATCCCCTCGCCGTTCGACACCCGCGTCGCCGAGGCCGTCACGGCCGCGGTCGCCGCGGCCGCCAAGGCCGACGGCGTGGCCCGCCTGGCGTAAGCGCTGCGCTGACCGCACGGAAAGAGGGGCCCGGCCGAACCATTCGGCCGGGCCCCTCTCCCGTCTCCCGGACCCGGCCGCGCTCGAACCCCCGGGGTTCCGCCGGCGCACATCCAGCCCGTCCGGCGTTTGAGGACCGGGGTCCGGGGCGGCCCCTGGATCCCTGGGCTACCGAGCGGTAGCCTCGCGGCCATGTTCGCTGCCTACGCCGCCCGAATCGACCGTGACCAGCCGCTGAACGGCCTCGAGCTGGGCGAACGCCCAGCCCCGCAGGCCCGTCCCGGCTGGGTGACCGTGAACGTCAAGGCCGCCTCCCTCAACCACCACGACCTGTGGTCGCTGCGCGGGGTCGGCCTCTCCGGGGACAAGCTCCCCATGATCCTCGGCTGTGACGCCGCCGGGATCGACCAGGACGGCAACGAGGTCGTCCTGCACTCCGTCATCGGCCAGAGCGGCCACGGGGTCGGCCCCGACGAGCCCCGCTCGATCCTGACCGAGCGCTACCAGGGCACCTTCGCCGAGCAGGTCACCGTCCCCGCCTGGAACGTCCTGCGCAAGCCCGCCGAGCTCTCCTTCGAACAGGCCGCCTGCCTGCCCACCGCCTGGCTCACCGCGTACCGGATGCTCTTCACCAACGCCGGCGTCCGCCCCGGCGACTCCGTCCTGGTCCAGGGCGCGGGCGGCGGGGTCGCCACCGCCGCCATCGTCCTCGGCAAGGCCGCCGGCCTGCGGGTCTTCGCGACCAGCCGCGACGAGGCCAAGCGCAAGCGCGCGGTCGAGCTGGGCGCCGTGGAGGCCTACGAGCCCGGCGCCCGGCTCCCCCAGCGGGTCGACGCGGTCATCGAGACGGTCGGCGCCGCCACCTGGTCGCACTCGGTCAAGTCCCTGCGCCCCGGCGGCACCCTGGTCATCTCGGGCGCCACGAGCGGGGACCGCCCCGCGCACGCCGAGCTGACCCGGATCTTCTTCCTGGAGCTCAAGGTGGTCGGCTCGACGATGGGCTCGAAGGACGAGCTGGAGGACCTGCTGTCCTTCTGCGCGGCGACCGGCGTCCGCCCGGTGATCGACGAGACCCTGCCGCTGGACCGGGCCCGCGAGGGCTTCGCCAAGCTGGAGTCCGGCGACCTCTTCGGCAAGATCGTCCTCACCGTCTAGCGCCCGGCACCGCCACCGATGTCAATGTGGGTTGACATCCTCCCGTGCGTCAACCTACATTGACACCCATGACGGAAGCTACCGATCTGGCCGAACGCGCCGGTGACCGTGACCCCCGCGTGGGCCTGCGCGCCGTGGCCGCCCTCCGGCGGCTGCTGGAGCAGCTGGAGGCCGTACAGGTGCGCGGCGCCCGCGCACAGGGCTGGTCCTGGCAAGAGATCGCGGCCGAGCTGGGCGTCAGCCGGCAGGCCGTACACAAGAAGCACGGGAGGCTCTGATGTTCGAACGCTTCACCCAGGACGCCCGCTCCACCGTGACGGGCGCGGTCGCCGAGGCCGAACGGGCCGGGGCGCAGCGCGTCGGCGAGGAGCACCTGCTGCTCGCCCTGCTCGCCCTCGGCGCCCTCGACCCGCTGGGCGTCGACCGGGCCGCGATCTCCGCCGACCTGGCGGCGGCCCGCCGCCGGGGCGGCATGTCCAAGGCGGACGAGGAAGCCCTCGCGGGCCTCGGCATCGACCTCACGGAGATCGTCTCCCGCGTCGAGGAGACCCACGGCGAGGGCGCCCTGGCGGACCCCGTCCCCCGCAGCCGCTCCACCCGCACCCGCTTCACCCCGGGCGCCAAGAAGGTCCTGGAGCAGTCCCTGCGCATCGCCGTGGGCCGCAAGGACCGTCACATCTCCACCCTCCACCTGCTCCTCTCACTGCTCTCCCGCCCCGGAACGGCCGCCGAGGTCCTCACGGACCACGGGGTCACCTACGCGGGAGCCGAGGCGGCCCTGGCGGGCTGAGCGACGGTCGCACTCCCCCGAAAGTTCTTCGATGCTGCGTACAACCATGTGGGCGGCCGGACGGTCTCGTACTGCGAAAGAACTTTCTCCCCTGGGGGTTTTGCTGTGAAGTTGTCCCGGATCGCCGCTGCGGTCACCATTTCCGCGCTGGCCCCGGCCGTGTTCCTGTCGTCCCCGGCCTTCGCCGTCGGCGAGGAATCCGGCGCGCCCTCGACCCCCACGGCTCCGACCGCGCCGGACCAGCCCACGGCGGTGCAGCCGCCGGCCGAGCAGCCCCCGGCGGCGCAGACCCCGGCCGAGCAGCCCGGTGACACCCAGGCCGAGCAGGACCGCAAGACGATCCTCGCGATCATCGCCGACCCGATGGCCAGCCAGTACATGAAGGAAGCCGGTCTCAAGGCCATCGCCGACGGCCCCGCGGCCATGCGTAAGTTCATCGAGACCGACCAGCACGTGATCCGCCGCGACGACTACCGCGTGCTCATCACCCGCCTCGCGACCGACGCCGGCCCCGATCTGATGGAGGGGATCAAGCAGATCATGCGGAGCGACGCGACCCTGGAGGAGCTGCGTCACTTCTACGAGGTCACCCAGCACGAGCTGCGCGACTCTGACAACAGGGTCGACATCGCCCGGCTGGTCAACGGCGCCGGCCCCAACCTGAAGGAAGGCGCGAAGAAGGCCCTCAAGGGCACTCCCGCCGACCGCATCGAGTTCCTGAAGACGGGCCAGCACCAGCTGCGCGACCAGGACAACCGGGTCGAGATCGCCCAGATCATCGACGGCGGGGGCCCGGAGCTGGTCAAGGCGGGCCTCGCGGCGCTCAACGGCACTCCCGCCGACCGCGCCGAGTTCCTGAAGACGGGCCAGCACGAGGCGCGCGCCAAGGACAAGAAGGCCCAGGAGGACAAGGAGAAGGAGAAGGAGAAGCCGACCCCGACTCCGACCCCCACTCCGACCACCCCCGGCACCACCCCCGGCACCGGGAGCAACACGGGGAACACCGACGTCACCCCCCAGGGCGGCAACGGCGGGCACCTCGCCACCACCGGTGCCGGTGAGTCCGGCTGGATCGCGGGCGGCGCGGGCACCGCAGTCGTCGCGGGCGCAGGACTCCTGCTCGCCGCACGGATGCGCCGCGCGGGCTCCGCGCGCTGAACCGTCGTGCGCCGAACCAACGCGCACTGAACCGTCTCGCCGCGGCCGTACAGGGGTCGGCCGCGGCGAAGACGGAATAAGGCGGTCTAGCCCTTCGGGGCGAGGGCCGCGGCGATGCGGGCGGCCGCGTCCGCGAGGTGGCTACGGGCCTGCGCCAGCTGGTCGTCGCTGATCCCCCGGTCGCGGGCCGCATCGCGGATGTCGTCGCGGAAGCGGTCCAGCAGCCGGTCCAGGTCGCGGGCCGGGTCCCCCGTCGGCGGTACGTCACGCGCCCAGTCCGGGTCGGAAGCGGGCGCCGTGGCGTCCGCCCGGTCGGACGGCGCGGAGGGCGCCGTCGGTGCGGACGGGGCGGACGGGGCCGTCGTCGAGCCGGAGCCGGAGCCGGAGCCGCCGAGCCAGGCTCCCGCCAGACTGCCCAGGACACCGCCCGACTTCGCGAACTGTTCCTGCAGCTGGCCGGCGATGCGCTGGACCTCCTCGCGGGCCCGCTCCTGCGCCTCCTTGGCCTGCCGGCGCGCCTGCTGGGCCTCCTCGCGGGCGCGGCGGCTCTCGTCCTTCGCGCGGCGCGCCTGTTCCTTCCACTCGGCCTTCGCCTTGCGGAGCTCCTCCTTGGCGGCCTTCCAGGACTCGTCCTCCACCTGCGTGGCCGACGCATTGGCCGCGGCCCGCAGTTCGCGCCGCAGATCGCCCGCCGCGCCGCTCACGTCGGCGCGGATCTCGGCGGCCAGTTCGGAGACCGAGTCGCGGATCTCCAGTTCCAGGTCGGCCAGTTCGCCGCCGCGGTCGGCCAGTTCGGCGCGGCCCGCGTCGGTGATCGAGTACACCTTGCGCCCGCCTTCGGTCGCGTGCGTGACCAGACCCTCGGACTCCAGCTTGGCCAGGCGCGGGTACACCGTGCCCGCGGAGGGCGCGTACAGCCCCTGGAAGCGCTCCTCCAGCAGCCGGATCACCTCGTACCCGTGGCGCGGGGCCTCGTCGAGCAGCTTGAGGAGGTAGAGCCGGAGGCGGCCGTGGGCGAAGACGGGCGGCATGTCAGAGCACCTTCTTGTCGAGCGCGAGCGGCGCGGCCGGGGCGCCCGCCGGGTCGGCGGCCGGGCGGCGCAGCAGCGCGATGGAGCCGGAAACGGTGGTGGCGCGCAGGGTGCCGGTGCCGGCGCCCAGGGTGCCGGTGATCCTCTTGGCGCCCATCTGCCCCGAGACCCGCAGGTCCTCGAAGGCGTTGGAGACGCCGCCGGTGGCGGTGTTGGCCTCGACGCGGGCGTCGGCCGGGTGCGGGAGGCGGATGGCGACCTGCCCGGAAACGGAGTTGAGGGAGATGTCGACCGGCCGGGGCGCGGGCCGGTCGTCGAGGGCCAGGTCGATCAGCATGTCGCCGCTGACCGAGTCGGCCCGTACGTTGCCCACCGCGCCGTCGACGACCGTCAGGCCACCGGAGACGGAGTGGAATCCGAGCTCGCCGGTCACGGACTGGGCCTCGACCCCGCCGGAGACCGTGTGCGCCTTGACCCGGCCGGACAGGCCGACGAGCGTGGTGGCGCCGGAGACCCCGTGGATGTCGGTGCCGCCTTCGACGCCGGAGACGAAGACGGTGGCGCTGACGCTGGCCAGCTGCACCCGGGTGGCGGCCGGGACCGTGAGGGTCACGGTCGCGCTGCGCTCCCAGGCCTTGCGGCCGGAGTCCGAGGCGGACCAGGCCTTCCAGGGCTTGCTCTCGAACCACTGCTTGAGCCCCTGGGAGCCGTTCCAGGGAAGGTCCTCGTAGGAGATGGTGAGGGTGCCGCCCTCCTCCACCACGTACAGGGGCGGGCCGTCCACCTCGGACACCTCCAGGCGGGCCGGACCCTCGCCGGCGACGACATTGACCGTGCCGCCGGCCACCCGGACGCGGACCTCCGTCACCGGCTCCTCGAAGGCGAGCTTCTGCGGTGCGGCCACCGACCATGTTTTCGGCGGACTCGCCGGACTCGGCGGACTCGGCGGACTCTGCGGATCCTGCGCTGCCTCTGCCATGGTGCTGGCCCTCCTCGGCGTACCTGCACGCAACATATCGCGTCTTCTGGCTAACACGATATATCGCGGTTGCCGGAAGTCAAGCGCGTCAGGATGATCCAAAATCATCACTTTGGGCCGTTTTGGCTTAGCGTGTGGGCATGTCGATCTCCCAGACCACGGCGGGCGGACTGCTGCTCTGTCGCGCCGAGCCCCTCGCCGCCCGACCCGCCGCGCACATCCTGCGCGAACGCCTGCTGCTGGCCCCCGCCGGCGAGTGGAGCGTGCTGGTCCCCGAGGCCAAGCCCTGGCTCGGCGGCCCGGAGTCCGTGGCGGAGGTCCTGGCGGGCTGGGGTGCGGCGGTCGCACTGAGCTCCAACTGGCCGGTGCTGAGCCTGTGGTGGGAGGACGGCCGGACCGGCTTCGTCCTGTCCTCCGGGTTCCGCCGGTCCGCGGCCTACGAGTGGGACGCGGCGGGCCGCCCGCACGGCGAGCCGGACGCCCCGTACTCCGCGGACACCGACGCCATGCGGCTGCTGGCGGCGCGGCTCGGACTGGACCCGGTCCTGGACCTGGAGGAGCTGGAGCGCCTCACCCGCCCCGACCCGGCGGCCGACGGCGACTCCCGGCTGCTCGGCGTCATCGCGCTGCTGGCCCGCGCGGGCCTGGCGCTGCCGGCGGGCCTGGCCCCGGGCGAACCGGCCGACCGGCTGCGGGAGGCGGCCCGGGTGGCACCGGGGGCGGAACGGGTGGAGTGGGCGGGCTGGCGCGACACCGTGCGGGCGGAGCTCGCGGTGGTCGAGGACAGCCCCCTGGGCCCGTGGATCCGGGGCCCCAAGGCGCGCCTGGCGGGTGCGGCCCAACTGGCCGCCGGAGCCCCCCTGATGATGTGGGCGGCCCGCCGCCGCAGCCCGGGCTGGCTGGCCGCGGGCACGGTGCTGGTGACCCACGGCGCGGCCGCCCTGGCCTACGACCGGGCCCGCCGCAGGGCGTAGCCGCCCCGGCTCGTCGCAGTGCGTAGCCGCCCGGGCCCCTGCCCGCCCTACGCCGCCAGCAGCGGGCTCGCGTTGCGGCGCAGCCAGGCCCGGTAGGGCGGGGTCTCCAGGGCCGCTTCGCGGTAGGCCGCGCGGAGGTCCTCGTACACCCCGTCGGACACCTGCGCGTGCACCCCGGGGCGGGTCGCCAGGAGGAGGCGTACGGCGAGCGGATCGCCGGAGAGCGGCCGGATCGCCATGTCCTCGCGCACGCCGGAGGTGGGCTGGCAGGGGGCGACGGCCTCGCCGGAGGCGATCAGCGAGGCGGCCGTGTGGTAGTCGGCGTGCAGCAGCGGCGGGTCGAGGCCGGCTCCCGCGAGGACCCGGCGCAGGCCGTCCCACTCGCCGTCCACCGACGGGTCCACGGTCCACCGGTCGGCGGCGAGGTCGCGCAGCTCCACCACGGCCCGCGCCGCCGCAGGATGGTCCCGGGACATGGACACGAACTGCGGTTCGCGCTCCATCAGCACCCGTAGCTCCAGCCCGGCCGGCACGCGCAGCGGGCTGCCCTCCACCTCGTGCACGAAGGCCACGTCGAGCCGGCCCGAAGCGGTCATCCGCAGCAGCGCGTTGGCGGACACGTCGACCATCAGGTCGGTCTCCGTGTCGGGCAGCCGCCGGTGCAGCCGCCGCAGCCAGCCGGGCAGGGCGCGGCTGGCCGTCGAGCCGATCCGCAGCCGGGGCCCCTGGGAGAGCGCCCGGGCCTCCGCGACGAGGGCGGCCATCTCGGCCAGGAGCGGCCGTGCCCGCCCGAGTATGGTGCGCCCGAAGGGGGTCGGCCGGCATCCGGTGCGCTCGCGCAGGAACAGCTCTCCGTCCAGGGCGCGTTCGATGCGCCGCAACTGGGTCGTCAGGGAGGGCTGGCTCACGCCGAGTTGCCGGGCGGCCTTGTGCAGGCTGCCGGCGTCGGCGATGGCGCACAGGGCGCGCAGGTGCCTGACCTCAAGCTCCATGCCCCGAGAGTAGGCCGGGGCGAGCCGACCGCACCAGTAACCGGTATCCCCTCGAATCCCGCCATTCTCATGGTGGTTGGGGTTCCGAAATCCTCCCGATAACCCGGCGCTATCGGGGTCTGACATCATCCGCCGGCCCCTTCCGCTCCCGCAGACTCCGGTACCGAACGACCCCCCACCGCACCGGATGAGCAGGAGTCCCCCACATGCAGCACTCCCGCAAGACCACTCTGTCCGCCGTCGGCCTCGGCGTCGCCGCCGTCCTCGGCGCCGTCGTCCCGGGCGCCGCCGCCTCGGCCTCCCCGGGCGCCGGCAGCCCGGCCACGTACGCCGCGTACGAGCAGTCGAAGGAGAACCAGGCCGCCAACCGCGCCTTCTTCGAGGCCGTGCAGCGGTCGGTGGCCGAGCAGCGCGCCGCGAGCCCGGGCCTGGCCGCCGTCACCGTCACCTACAACACCCGCAACGCGCCGAGCTTCCGCACCCAGATAGCCCGTTCCACGCAGATCTGGAACAGCTCGGTGGTCAACGTCAAACTGCAGGAGGTGTCCTCGGGCGGGAACTTCTCGTACTACGAGGGCAACGACTCGCGCGGTTCGTACGCGAGCACCAACGGCCACGGCCAGGGCTACATCTTCCTGGACTACCGGCAGAACCAGCAGTACAACTCCACCCGCGTGACCGCGCACGAGACCGGCCACGTGCTCGGACTGCCGGACCACTACTCGGGCCCGTGCAGCGAGCTGATGTCCGGCGGCGGCCCCGGCACCTCCTGCACGAACCCCAACCCGAACTCCGCCGAGCGCTCGCGCGTCAACCAGCTGTGGGCGAACGGGCTCGTCACGTCCGGCCTGGACGCGAAGGGCTGATCCCCGCCGGGGCCGGTCCCCCACCGGGGCCGGCCCCCGCTAGCCCTCCTGGGCGGCGTACCGCGGGCACTCCCGGTTCCGGCAGGGACCCGGAGTCCACTCCGGGACGAAGATCCCCAGGGACTTGCGCCGTCCGACCATCGTGTCGACGGGGCTCCCGCAGGCCGGGCACGACTGCTGGTCGTGCCCGGCCTGCGGGGCGACCGTCCTGTGCGCCTGCTGCTGCTCCCGCTCTTCACCGGCCATACCTCCACGGTAGGCCGGTTTCGCCGCTTCGGCGGGTCAGCGCTCGACGGTGTACGACGGGTCAGCGCTTGACGGCGTACGAGGTGATGACCTGGCCGCCCCCGAGGGCCTTGCACCCGGTCAGCTCCAGGGGGCGCGCCCCGAACCCGGCGCGCGACATCGGCATGCCGGTGCCGACGAAGACCGGGTACGTCTTGACGACGAACTCGTCGATCTCGTCGACCAGCTGCCCCGCGAGGTCCGCTCCGCCGCACAGCCAGATGCCGAGCCCGTCCCGGGCCTTCAGTTCACGGACCGCTCCCACCAGGTCGCCGCCGATCAGCCGCACCGCCGGGTCGGGCGCGGCGGTGAGCGAGCGCGAGACCACGTACTGCTCCCGCATGTGCCCGTACGGGCTGGTCAGCCCCTGCTTGAGGCCGGGTTCGTACGTACCGCGTCCCATGAGCACCGCGTCGAAGTGCCTGGGTGCGGCGTGCTCGATGCCGAGCTGGGCGCGCCCCGGGGTGGAGACGGTCTCCGGGTACTCGGCCTTGAGGTGCTCGACGAACTCCTGGTCGAGGTGGGCGTAGAGGAAGTCGGCATCGCCGTCCGGGGCTCCGATGAAGCCGTCGACCGTGGTGGCGATGAAGTACGTGAGCTTGCGCAAGCGATTCTCTTCCGTTCGACAGTGCACCCCCATTGGGGCACGTCGATCAAAGTACTTCAGTTGTAGTGGTTTGGCAACGGGAATCGGCTGCTACTGCGGCTTGCGCCACATCGGCCACATCAGCGGTCCGTCCGGCAGCCGCACCGCCTCGCCCGTGAACTGCCAGCCCAGCCGCTCGTACAGCCCCTTGCTGCGCTCGCTGCTCGCCTCCAGGTAGGCCGGGACGCCCTCGCGGTCGCAGCGCTCCAGCACCGGCCGGATCAGTTCCGTGCCCAGCCCCTCGCCCTGCCGGCCGGGGGCGACCGCGATCATCAGCAGGTACTCGTGCTCCTCGGCGACCGGGTGCACCTCACCCGTCAGCCGGCCCACCAGCTCGCACCGCTCGTTGTCCGGGTCGGCGACGGCCCGCATCTTCGCCGGGATCTCGTCCTCCACGTGCCCGGCCTCCGGATCGGCCGCCGGGATGCGCAGCCACAGCGCCGCCGCCGAACCGTCCACCGCGTAGTCGATCCGGCCCTCGGCCAGCGCCACGTCCACGAAGACGCCCAGGAACTTCCCGTGCACCGCGGCCCGGTGCTCCGGGTCCGGGAACACCCAGCTGCTCACCGGATCGGTGCGGAAGGCCTCGTCGAGCAGCCGTGCCACGGCATCCCGGTCCGACGGTCCGGCCTGGCGTATGTCCAGCCCCATGGGTCACACCCTTCACATCACTCACGCGTCAACAACCGTCAGTGATCCTAGAGTTGCCCCCTCCGCACAGAAAGGCCTGTTCCGGCACCGTGCGGTGCCGGAACAGGCCTCCGGGGGTCCCCCTCACCCCTACGCGCCCCCTTGCGCGGGCGCCTACGCGCTCACTTCGTGCGCCGCGTCACGAACTCCGCGAGCGCCAGCAGCCCGCCCGCCGCTCCGAGGTCCGGAACGGCCCGCGACAGCTGCTGCACCGCCCGCCCCATCCGGTCGGCGGCATGGGCCTGCGCCCAGTCCCGACCACCGGCCCGCTCCACCGCCGCGGCGGCCCTGGCCACGTCGTCCCCGGTCATGGGACCCGCGTACAGCGCGGCCAGTTCCTCCCCCGCCGGGGTGCCCGAGGTGAGGGCGGCCACGACCGGGAGGGACTTCTTGCGGGCGAGCAGATCGGCACCGGCCGGCTTCCCGGTGTGGCCGGGGTCACCCCAGATGCCGATCAGGTCGTCGATGAGCTGGAAGGCCAGCCCGGCCTCCCGGCCGAAGGCGTCCATGGCGTCGACCTCGTCGGGGCCGGCCCCCGCGTACAGCGCGCCGAGCGCGCACGCGCAGCCCAGCAGGGCTCCGGTCTTGGCGGTGGCCATGGTCAGGCATTCGTCGAGGGAGACGCTGGGGCGCTGCTCGAAGGCGCAGTCCGCCTGCTGGCCGGCGCACAGCTCGATGATGCAGGCGGCGAGCCGCGCCGAGGCCGCCGCCGAGGCCGGATGCGGGTCCTCGGCGAGCAGCCGCAGCGCGAGCGCCATCATGGCGTCGCCCGTGATGATCGCGTCCGACGTGCCGAAGACCGTCCAGGCCGTCGGCCGGCCGCGCCTGCGCACGTCCTTGTCGATGACGTCGTCGTGCAGCAGCGTGAAGTTGTGCGCCAGCTCCACGGCCACCGCCGCCCGTACGGCGTCCCCGGCCACCCCGTCCCCGCGCAGGGCCTGCGCAGCGGCGAGCACCAGGGCGGGCCGGATGGCCTTGCCGGTGCTGCCCGCCGCCGGGGTGCCGTCCTCGTGCTCCCAGCCGAAGTGGTACATCGCCACGTGCCGCATCGAGCCGGGCAGGCTCTCCACGGTCCGGCGCAGTTCCGGGTTGACCGTTTCCCTCGTCCGCTCCAGGAGGACGGCGGCTTCCTGCCCCTCGCTGGTGGTGATCGCCTCAGTGGTCGACATGGCGTGTGCGCTCCGTCCCGTCCTGTCCCTTGTGGAGTGGATCCCCTCGCTCCGGCGCCGGAGCCGGCCGGGTCAGCTCCAGCGGGCGATCTCCACGTTCTCCAGGACGCCGAGCGCGTCCGGCACCAGCACCGCGGCGGAGAAGTAGGTGGTGACCAGGTACGAGATGATCGCCTGCTCGCTGATCCCCATGAACCGCACCGAGGTGCTCGGCTCGATCTCGTCCGGGATGCCGGGCTGGTGCAGGCCGATCACGCCCGACTCGTCCTCGCCGGTGCGCATGCAGAGGATGGAGGTCGTACGGGCGTCGCTGATCGGGATCTTGTTGGACGGGAACATCGGGACCCCGCGCCAGGACGGCACCCGGTGGCCGCCGATCTCGACCGACTCCGGGTACAGCCCGCGCTTGTTGCACTCGCGCCCGAAGGCGGCGATGGCCTTGGGGTGGGCCAGGAAGAACTTGGAGCCGCGCCGCATGCTGAGCAGCTGGTCCATGTCGTCGGGGCTGGGCGCCCCGTCGTGGGACTGGATGCGCTGGTCGTAGTCGGCGTTGTGCAGGAGGCCGAAGTCGCGGTTGTTGAGCATCTCGTGCTCCTGGCGCTCGCGCAGCGCCTCCACCGTGAGCCTGAGCTGCTGCTCGGTCTGGTTCATCGGCTGGTTGTACAGGTCGGCGACGCGGGTGTGGACCCGCAGGACCGTCTGCGCGATGGAGAGTTCGTACTCGCGCGGCCGGGCCTCGTAGTCCACGAAGGTGCCGGGCAGGACGGCCTCGCCCTGGTGGCCGGCGGAGAGGTCGATCGCCGCCTCGCCGTACTTGTTGGTGCGCTGCTCGGGCAGGGACCGTACGGAGTCCACGTGCGCCCGCAGCGAGTCGACGCGGTCGGCGAGGATCTGGAAGTCCTGGCGGGAGAGGACGAGCACGGTGCCGGCGGTGGCGGCGCGGGCCGTGTACTCCCAGATGGCCTCCTCGTCGACGAGGGAGTCCTCGCCGAAGAAGGCGCCGTCGGCGACGGTCTGCAGGACGGCGTCGTCACCGTAGGGGCCGGGGCCGATCTGGTCGATGCGCCCGTGGGCGAGCAGGAACACCTTGTCGGCGGGGCTGCCGAAGGAGGTCAGCTCCTGGCCCGGCTCGAAGTCGATCTGGTGGCAGCGCGCGGCGAGTTCGGCCAGCGCGTCGGGGTCGTCGTAGTCGCGCAGGACCGGGAGCTCCCCCAGCTCCGCCGGAATCACCTGCACCTGCGTGCCGGTCTTGATGAACTCCACGATGCCGTTGCCGACGGAGTAGCTCAGCCGCCGGTTGACCCGGTACGTACCGCCCTGGACGGACACCCAGGGGAGCATCTTCAGGAGCCACCGCGAGGTGATCTCCTGCATCTGCGGCGCGGACTTGGTCGTGGTTGCCAAGTTCCGCGCGGCCGTGGTTCCCAGACTGCGCTGCGGTGCCTGGGTCTCGGATTCGGAACCTGCCTGGACCGACATGTTTTCCCCTTCGATCACTCCATGAATCTGCGGGAGGAGCCTTTCAGCACGGACCGTGGTGAGACCATTACACAAAAGGGTGGGACTACTCCGTTCGTGGCTGGGCACTCTCTTGAGTTCACCTCCCGCCCCATGCGGCACTTGGACCCCACCCGTTTCAGCCACCCACGCGATCACCGCCGGTTTAATTTGCACCTTGGATGCAAGTTTTCTACGCTGGACCCATGCGGCTGACCCGATTCACCGACCTCGCCCTGCGCGTCCTGATGCGCCTGGCCGTCGCGGAGGCGGACCTCCCCACCACCCGCGACGTGGCGGCGACCATGGAGGTCCCGTACACCCACACCGCCAAAGTGGTCGCCAAGCTGCAGCATCTCGGTCTGGTCGAGGCCCGCCGCGGACGCGGCGGCGGCCTCACCCTGACCCCCGCCGGGCGCGCCGCCTCGGTGGGCGGGGTGATCCGCGAGCTGGAGGGCGCCGGCGACGTGGTGGACTGCGACGGCACGGTCCCGTGCCCACTGCGGAGCGCATGCATCCTGCGCGGGGCGCTGCGCCGGGCCCAGGAGGCCTTCTTCGCCTCGCTGGACCCGCTGACGGTGAATGACCTGGTCGCAGCCCCGACCGGGCCGCTCCTGCTGGGCATTTCGGGCGGATCGCCGGGGGCCGGAAGACCCTGACGACGGGGGCCGGATGGCCGGTTCACACCGGCACTGGGCCCGCATAGCCTGATCCCCACAGACACTTCGAACAGAAATCCGTATTACGGCGGACACCCTGACCCTTGTCCGTAAATACGCATCTGATATTCCACTTCTACGCTCCACCCCGACCCGAGGAGTCACCGATGCTTTCCGAGAAGTCGACCGCGACCGTACGAGCCACCCTGCCCGCCGTGGGCGCGGCCATCGGCGACATCACGGAGCTCTTCTACGGAAAGCTCTTCGCGGCCCACCCCGAACTGATCCGCGACCTCTTCAACCGCGGCAACCAGAACGCCGGCCTCCAGAAGCAGGCCCTCGCCGGGTCCATAGCCGCCTTCGCGACCCACCTCGTCGCCCACCCCGACGCCCGCCCCGACGTGATGCTGAACCGCATCGCCCACAAGCACGCCTCCCTCGGCGTCACCCGCGAGCAGTACCCGATCGTCCACGAGCACCTCTTCGAGGCGATCGCGGAGATCCTCGGCGAGGCCGTCACCCCCGAGGTCGCCGAGGCCTGGGACGAGGTCTACTGGCTCATGGCGAACGCCCTCATCACCATCGAGGAGCGCCTCTACGCCGAGCAGCAGGTCCTGGCCGGAGACGTCTGGCGCGACTGGACGGTCGCCGCCCGCGTCGAGGAGACCGTCGACTGCACCACCTTCCACCTGACCCCGGCCGACGGCTCCCCGGCGCCCGGCTTCAAGCCCGGCCAGTACGTCTCCGTCCAGGTCGAACTCCCCGACGGCGCCCGCCAGATCCGGCAGTACAGCCTCTCCAGCGCCCCCGGCTCCCCGGTCCGCTCCATCACCGTCAAGCGGGTCCACGGCCCGGCCGCCGACGGCCCCGACGGCGAGGTCTCCAACCACCTGCACGCCCACGTCCGCACCGGGGACGCCCTGCGCGTCTCCACCCCCTACGGCGACCTCGTCCTCCAGGACTCCGCCGCCCCGGTGATCCTGGCCTCGGCCGGCATCGGCTGCACCCCGATGCTCTCGATGCTGGAACACCTCGCCGACACCGGGCACACGGCCCCCGTCACCGTCCTGCACGCCGACCGCTCCCCCGCCGACCACGCCCTGCGCGCCGGCCACCGCGACCTGACCCGCAAGCTCCCCGACGCAGCGGCCCACTTCTGGTACGAGGCCGGCGCCGAGCCCGGCGACCGCGAGGGCCGCCTCGACCTCACCCCCGTCCCGGTCGCCCCCGGCACCAAGGCCTACCTCTGCGGCCCGCTCCCCTTCATGCGGGCGACGCGCGAGCAGCTGATCGCCAAGGGCGTGGCGCCCGCGGACATCGCCTACGAGGTCTTCGGCCCCGACCTGTGGCTCGCCTCGGCGTGATCCGTGCGCCGGGTGCGCGCCCTTGCGACGGAATGACCGCCTCCACTAAACGTTGAGTAACCACCCGGCTACTCAAAGGAGGCGGTCATGTCCGCACCCCTGTCCGCGGACCGGTTCATCGGCGCCCTGCGCGCCGAGGGCCTGACGGTCGTCGAAGTCGGCGGCTGGCGCACCCACAACCGCAACCACAAGGGCCCCTGGGGGCCGGTGCACGGGGTGATGCTCCACCACACCGTCACGCACGGGACCGCGTACACCGTCCAGCTCTGCCACGACGGCCACGCGGACCTCCCCGGCCCGCTCTGCCACGGCGTGATCACCAAGGACGGCCGGGTCCACCTGGTCGGCAACGGCCGCGCCAACCACGCCGGCGCGGGCGACTCCGACGTCCTGGCGGCGGTGATCGCGGAGCGGCGCCTCCCGCCCGACCACTCCTCGGACACCGACGGCAACCGCCACTTCTACGGCTTCGAGTGCGAGAACCTCGGCAACGGCGAGGACCCCTGGCCGGCCGCCCAACTCGACGCGATGGCCCGCGCATCGGCCGCCCTGTGCCGCGCCCACGGCTGGACCGCCCGCTCGGTCATCGGCCACCTGGAATGGCGCCCGGGCAAGATCGACCCGAAGGGCTTCACGATGTCCTCGATGCGCACCCGCGTGGAGGAACGCCTGAAGTAGCCGCTGCGAGGCCGCGGCCCACAATGGGCGGGTGGAACATCCAGTCGATCCCGGCCCCGACCCCGAGCTGATCCTGCGGCCCCGCCCGGCCTCGCCGCTGCGCGAGGCCGGTGACGAGCGGTTCGCCGCGCACGGCGTCCGCCTGCTGCTCAAGCGGGACGATCTCGTGCATCCCGAGCTGCCCGGGAACAAGTGGCGCAAGCTCGCGCCGAATCTGCGGGCCGCCGTCGCGGAGGGCCGGAGCGGGCTCGTGACCTTCGGCGGGGCCTACTCCAACCATCTGCGGGCCACCGCCGCGGCCGGGCGGCTGCTGGGGCTGGCGACGGTCGGGATCGTACGGGGGGACGAGCTCGCGGGGCGGCCGCTGAACGAGTCGCTGGCCCGGTGCGCGGCGGACGGCATGCGGCTCCACTTCGTGACCCGGTCGGCCTACCGGGACAAGGCCGGGCTGCCCGCGCTGGCGGGTGCCGAGGGGGCCTACGTGATCCCCGAGGGCGGCAGCAACGCCCTCGCCCTGCAGGGCTGCGCCGAGCTCGGCCGCGAGCTGGGCGGAGTCTGCGACGTGGCCGCCGTGGCCTGCGGGACCGGGGGCACGCTGGCCGGGCTGGCGGCGGGACTCGGCGCGGGGCAGCGGGCGCTGGGCGTGCCGGTGGTCGGGGGCGGGTTCCTGGAGGCGGAGATACGTTCCCTCCAGGCGGCCGCCTTCGGCGGACCGGCGGGCGACTGGTCGCTGGCCGAGGGCTACGCCCACGGCGGCTACGCCCGGGTCCCGGCCGAGCTGGCGCGGTTCGCGGCGGACTTCGAGTCCCGCCACGGCCTGCCGGTGGAGCGGATCTACGTGGCGAAGCTCCTGTGGGCCCTGCTCGCCCTGACCCGCGAGGGCGCCTTCCCCCGCGGCACCACCCTGGCGGCGGTCGTCACGGGCCGCCCGTAGGCCGGGCGCGGGGCGGGGCGCGGCGCGGGCCGCCTCAGCCCGCTTCCTCCCGGTACGCCGCCGCCTCCTCCAGGTCCAGACGGCGCAGCAGCGCCCGGAGCATTTCGTCGTCGATGCGGCGGGCGTCGCGCAGGGAGACGAAGACCTCGCGTTCCGCTTCGATCATTTCCCCCGCCAGCCGGCGGTAGACGTCGTCCGCGGACTCGCCCGTCACCGCGTTGACCTCCCCCAGCCGCTCCCACACCGCGTTGCGGCGCCGCTCCAGCACCGTGCGCAGCCGGTCCGCCAGCGGGGGCGGGAGGGTGTTCGCGGGCGAGGCCAGGAGTTCCGTCAGGCGGTCCTCCGCCGCCCGCGAGGCCTCGCTCTGGGCCTGGGCCTCCGCCAGGGTCTCGGCGTGGGTGTCCTTGGGCGGCAGGCGCAGCAGCCGGATCAGCGGCGGCAGGGTCAGGCCCTGGACCACCAGCGTGCCGATCACCGTGGTGAAGGTCAGGAACAGGATCAGGTTCCGGTGCGGCACGCTCACGGGCACGGAGAAGGCGATCGCCAGCGAGACCACGCCCCGCATGCCCGCCCATCCGACGATGACCGGGGCCTTCCAGTTCGTCTCCGGCTCGCGCCCGCGGATCCGCTCCGAGAGCCTCGGCAGGAACGTCGCCGGGAAGACCCACGCGAAGCGGGCCGCGACCACGACGAGGAACACGACCACCGCGTAGCCCGCCGCGGCCGTGCCCTCGTACTCCCCCAGGCCCTTCAGCACGACCGGCAGCTGGAGCCCGATCAGCGCGAAGACCACCGATTCGAGGATGAAGGCGACCACCTTCCAGACCGCCTCCTCCTGGAGCCGGGTGGCGAAGTCGACCTGCCAGTTGCGGTGCCCGAGGTACAGCGCGACCACCACGACCGCCAGCACTCCCGAGGCGTGCACCCGCTCGGCGGCCGCGTAGGCCACGAAGGGGATCAGCAGCGACAGGGTGTTCTGCAGGAGCGGTTCGCGCAGCTTCGTGCGCAGGACGTGGATCGGGACCATCAGCAGCAGGCCCATCGCGACCCCGCCCACCGAGGCCACCAGGAACTCCCGGATCCCGTCCGTCCAGCCGGCGCTCGCCCCGACCGCCGCCGCCAGCGCCACCTTGTACGCGGTGATCGCGGTGGCGTCGTTGACCAGGGACTCACCCTGGAGGATGGTCGTGATCCGGTTGGGCAGCCCGAGCTTGCGGGCGATGGCCGTCGCCGCGACGGCGTCGGGCGGGGCGATGACCGCCCCCAGCACCAGCGCCACCGGCAGCGAGAGCCCCGGCACGAGCAGGTACGCCGCGTACCCGACGGCGACGGTCGCGAAGAGCACGTACCCCACCGAGAGCAGCGCCACGGGCCGGATGTTCGCCCGCAGGTCCAGGTACGAGCTGTCCACCGCGGCCGTGTAGAGCAGCGGCGGGAGCAGCAGCGGCAGCACGATGTGCGGGTCCAGGTCGTACTCGGGCACGCCCGGCACGTAGGCCGCGGCCAGTCCGGCGGCCACCAGCAGCAGGGGCGCGGGCACCGGGGTGCGGCGGGCCAGGCCCGCAACGACCGCACAGCCGGCGACCAGCGCCACCAGCGGCAATACCTCCATCGAAGATCATCCTCGCTTGAGTCATGTCATCCCGGGCGCCCGTACCTCAGTACGCTGGCCATCATGAGCGAGTGCACCCACGTTCCCGAACTGCCGCGCCCCGAGCCGGTCCCGCTTGCCCAGACCTGCCCCGAATGTCTGGCACTCGGCAGCCATCCCGTCCAGCTCCGGATGTGCCTGGGGTGCGGGCACGTCGGCTGCTGCGATTCCTCGCCCCACCGGCACGCCACGGCGCACCACCGGGAGACCGGCCATCCGGTGATGCGCAGCTTCGAACCGGGTGAGACCTGGCGATGGTGTTTCGTCGACGGTTCGATCGTTTGAAGTCGAAGGTTCGATCGTCTGAAGCGGGGTAGATCAACCCTCCGCCGGTTCCCCTGATTTGGGCCCGCAGACCCCTAGCCACTGTGCGTCCCCATGGGCTTACCATCAGTCACTGGTTCGCAGGCACGGCCTTCCGGCCGGCTATGTGCAGCTTTGATCAAAGGGGTTCTGCACCCTCCGACAGGGGTGCCGCGACACGATCGCCCGGATCGCGATAGCGTCACGGCGAACAGAGCTCGTACCACCTTGGAGGTGAGGGTGTCCCAGATCGCAGGCGAGCCCGGGACCCAGGACTTCGTGGAAGTCCGGCTGCCCGCTGCGGGTGCCTACCTGTCTGTGCTGCGGACGGCCACGGCCGGCCTCGCGGCACGTTTGGACTTCACCCTCGACGAGATCGAGGACCTCCGCATCGCGGTGGACGAGGCCTGCGCGATCCTGCTCCAGCAGGCCGTGCCCGGCTCCGTCCTCAGCTGCGTCTTCCGGTTGGTGGACGATTCGCTGGAGGTGACCGTCTCCGCCCCGACCACCGACGGCCGGGCGCCGGAGCGCGACACGTTCGCGTGGACGGTCCTCTCGGCTCTCGCCGGGAAGGTCGAGGCCACGGTCGAGGAGAACAAGACGGTGAGCATCAGCCTCTACAAACAGCGCGGCGCGGGACCAGGCCCGGCGTGAGCGGCGGGGAGGTCCCGGTGCGGGGCGGGGATCGGCCCCGGGTAGGACACGAGGTCGACGGCGGCATTCCGGAGCAGCAGCACGCCCGGCCGCACCCGGCTGACACGGATGCGGAAAACGGCTTTTTGGACTCGGCGGAGCGACGGGCGGGCCCTGTGAGCGAGAACCAGTACGACCAAACACTGCCGGTCCAGCCACCGGGGGCCGCTGCCACGGCCCCGCCGGTGGCCCCGGCCGCGGACACACCACTGGCCGCGGAGGCCGCCGAAGTCCTTCGGGCTCCGGTGTTCACGGCGCCGGCGCCCCTGCCGGATCCGCGCGACCGCAGCGGCGCGCGGGCCCTCTTCATCGAGCTCCGGGCGCTGCCCGACGGCTCGCCGGAGAAGGCGGAGCTGCGCAACCGGCTCGTACGGATGCACCTGCCGCTGGTCGAACACCTGGCCCGGCGCTTCCGCAACCGCGGCGAGCCGCTGGACGACCTGACCCAGGTCGCCACCATCGGCCTCATCAAGTCCGTGGACCGCTTCGACCCGGACCGCGGGGTCGAGTTCTCCACGTACGCCACGCCCACGGTGGTCGGAGAGATCAAGCGCCACTTCCGCGACAAGGGCTGGGCGGTACGGGTCCCCCGGCGCCTGCAGGAGCTGCGGCTCTCGCTGACCACGGCGACGGCGGAACTGTCCCAGCAGCACGGCCGCTCCCCCACGGTGCACGAACTGGCCGAACGGCTGGGGATCTCCGAGGAGGAGGTGCTGGAGGGCCTGGAATCGGCCAACGCCTACAGCACGCTCTCGCTGGACGTCCCGGACACCGACGACGAGTCGCCGGCGGTCGCGGACACCCTGGGCTCGGAGGACGAGGCGCTGGAGGGCGTCGAGTACCGCGAGTCCCTCAAGCCGCTGCTCGAAGGGCTGCCGCCGCGGGAGAAGCGGATCCTGCTGCTGCGGTTCTTCGGCAACATGACCCAGTCGCAGATCGCCCAGGAGGTCGGCATCTCCCAGATGCACGTCTCCCGGCTGCTGGCCCGCACCCTGGCCCAGCTCCGCGAGAAGCTCCTGGTCGAGGAGTAGGCCGAGGAGTAGGCCGAGGAGTAGGCCGAGGCGGAGAAGGCCTCACCGAAGCCTCGCCGAAGAGCTGCCCGTACGGGCTATCGGGCCTGCTCCGCGGGCCCGATGCCCAGGGCTTCGGTGGCCTTCGGGTTCACCAGGAGGGCGGTGACGCCCACCGCGGCCAAGGCCAGTGCCACGGCGGCGGCCTTCATCGCCCCTCCCGCGGTCCACAGCATCCAGGCCACCGGCAGCGACATCAGCTGGGTGATCAGCGCGGGGCCGCGGCTCCAGCGACGGCCCAGGAGCAGCCCGCGCGCCGCGACCAGCGGCAGCGCGGCCAGGACGAGCAGGGTGACCCCGCCGGTCGCGGCCTGCAGGGAGTCCCCGTCGCCGGAGACGGCCGTGTAGAGGTCGGCGACGCCGGGCCCGGCCACGGCCAGCCCCTCCAGCGCGGTCAGCGCGGCGGCCGCGGTCAGCCGGCGGGGCAGCGGGGAGCGGACGGCGGACTCGGTGGGGGTGGGCTTCGTACTCACCCCAGCAGCGTAGCCGCGGCCCTGCCGCACCCGGAGGGGACGGCCAGTATGGGCGGCGTCGGAAGGGGTCGGTAGGCTGACGCCCATGCGTGCACTCCTCGTGGCCAACCCAGCAGCGACGACGACCAGTGCGCGCACGCGCGACGTCCTGACCCACGCCCTCGCCAGCGAGATGAAGCTGGAGGCGGTCACCACCGAATACCGCGGCCACGCCCGGGACCTGGGCCGCAGGGCGGCCGAGACCGGCATGGACCTGGTGGTGGCCCTGGGCGGTGACGGCACCGTCAACGAAGTGGTCAACGGACTGCTGCACGAGGGACCCGATCCGGACCGGCTGCCCGGGCTCGCGGTGGTCCCCGGCGGCTCCACCAATGTCTTCGCCCGCGCGCTCGGGCTGCCCAACGACGCGGTCGAGGCGACCGGCGCCCTGCTGGACGCACTGCGGGAGCGGCGCGAACGAACGGTCGGCCTGGGGCTCGCCGCCGGCACCCCGGGCACGGAGGACGAGTCGGTTCCGGCGCGCTGGTTCACCTTCTGCGCGGGCTTCGGCTTCGACGCCGGTGTGGTGGGCCGCGTGGAACAGCAGCGGGAACGGGGCAAACGTTCGACCCATGCCCTGTACGTGCGACAGCTGATGCGCCAGTTCTGGGAAGAGCCCAACCGCCGGCACGGCACGGTGACGCTGGAGCGGCCCGGCGCGGATCCGGTGACGGACCTGGTGCTGTCGATAGTGTGCAACACGTCACCCTGGACATATCTGGGCAACCGGCCGCTCTACGCCTCCCCGGAGGCGTCGTTCGATACTGCGCTTGACGTATTGGCACTGGACCGTTTGTCAACTCCGGCGGTCGCTCGCTACGCGACACAGCTCCTGACCTCGACTCCTGAGCGCGGTCCGCACGGCAAGCACGCGGTGTCTCTGCACGATCTGACGGACTTCACCTTGCATTCCAAGGTGCCGCTTCCGTTCCAGATGGACGGAGACCACCTCGGGCTGCGCACCAGCGTTCGGTTCACAGGCGTACGCCGTGCACTGCGTGTGATTGTGTGAGTGGAAGGGCCGAAAGTCCTTCTACTCGAACGTTTACACGCCGGTCCACCCCTAGGAAGTAGGGCTGTGACCTAGTAGACACCGACGAATCAAAAAAAACTTTCCGGAAGGGGTTGTATCCCCGTCCGAGGTTTGCGAATCTCTACATGGCGATCGGGACAGCCCGCAGAACCCGGCACCCACACAGATCGCCAGAACCCCTCCACGAATCTCCGGCAGCCCAGGGCGAGTTTTTCCCCAAACTGGGCGGCCTCCCTTCCCTCGCGAAGGGATTCGTGAAAGCGTTCACATTCACAAGCAACCTGCCCGCAATACAAGGAGATGGAGCAGCCATGGACTGGCGTCACAACGCCGTTTGTCGTGAGGAAGACCCGGAACTCTTCTTCCCCATCGGCAACACCGGTCCTGCGCTGCTGCAGATCGAGGAAGCCAAGGCCGTCTGCCGCCGTTGCCCCGTCATGGAGCAGTGCCTGCAGTGGGCGCTCGAGTCCGGTCAGGACTCCGGTGTCTGGGGCGGTCTCAGCGAGGACGAGCGCCGCGCAATGAAGCGCCGCGCCGCTCGCAATCGGGCGCGCAACGCAACCGCCTGACATCGACTTTCGAGCCTCGAGCCGCAGCGCGTAGTACCCATATAAGCGCTCAGCAACGTGCTCTTGAACCCCGTACCGAAAACCATTCGGTCCGGGGTTCAGTGCTGTCCGGAGCCGGCGAGCAGCCCATGACATCACCCTGAGTCACGGGCCGGGCGCGCTACTTCTGCGGGCTGGCCGGTATGTCGAGGACGACCTTGGTGCCGCGCGGCGCGGAGGCGACCATGTCGAAGGTCCCGCCGAGCTCGCCCTCCACCAGGGTCCGTACGATCTGCAGCCCGAGGTTGCCGGCCCGCTGGGGGTCGAATCCCTCGGGCAGGCCGCAGCCGTCGTCGACCACCGAGATCAGCAGCCGGGCGTCGTCGCGGCCGCTGCCCGAGCGGGCGGCGGACACCTCCACGGTGCCGCCCTCCCCCTGGGTGAAGGCGTGTTCCAGGGCGTTCTGGAGGATCTCCGTCAGCACCATCGACAGCGGGGTGGCGACCTCCGCGTCGAGGATTCCGAAGCGGCCGGTGCGCCGGCAGGCGACCTTGCCCGGGGAGATCTCGGAGACCATCGCGATCACGCGGTCGGCGATCTCGTCGAACTCGACCCGCTCGTCGAGGTTCTGAGAGAGCGTCTCGTGCACGATCGCGATCGAACCGACGCGGCGGACGGCTTCGTTCAGCGCCTCGCGCCCCTGCGGAGAATCCATTCGGCGGGCCTGTAGGCGCAAGAGCGCGGCCACCGTCTGGAGGTTGTTCTTGACCCGGTGGTGGATCTCCCGGATGGTCGCGTCCTTGGTGATCAATTCACGTTCGCGACGGCGCAGTTCCGTGACGTCGCGGCACAGGACGAGCGAGCCGATCCGGGTGCCCTTGGGCTTGAGCGGGATGGCCCGCAGCTGGATGACCCCGCCGCTGCCCTCGGCCTCGGTCTCGCGGGGGGCCCAGCCGCTGGCGAGTTTGACCAGGGCCTCGTCCACCGGGCCGCGGGAGGGGGCGAGTTCGGAGGTGATGGTGCCCAGGTGCTGGCCTACCAGGTCGGAGGCGAGCCCGAGCCGGTGGTAGGCGGAGAGCGCGTTCGGGGACGCGTACGTCACCACGCCCTCGGCGTCGAGCCGGATCAGGCCGTCGCCGACGCGCGGGGAGGCGTCCATGTCGACCTGCTGGCCGGGGAACGGGAAGGAGCCCGCCGCGATCATCTGGGCCAGGTCGGAGGCGGACTGGAGGTAGGTCAGCTCCAGCCGGCTGGGTGTACGCACAGTGAGCAGGTTGGTGTTGCGTGCGATCACGCCGAGGACCCGGCCCTCGCGGCGCACGGGGATCGACTCGACGCGCACCGGCACCTCCTCGCGCCATTCCGGGTCGCCCTCGCGCACGATGCGGCCCTCGTCGAGCGCGGCGTCGAGCAGCGGGCGCCGGCCGCGCGGGACCAGGTGGCCGACCATGTCGTCCTGGTACGAGGTGGGGCCGGTGTTCGGGCGCATCTGCGCGACCGAGACGTACCGGCTGCCGTCGAGGGTGGGAACCCACAGCACGAGGTCGGCGAAGGAGAGGTCGGAGAGCAGCTGCCACTCCGAGACCAGCAGGTGGAGCCACTCCAGGTCGGTTTCACTGAGAGCGGTGTGCTGGCGTACGAGGTCGTTCATGGAGGGCACGTGGCGAGCGTACCCCGGGTACGGGCCATGACTTTCCTCAGCGTGGATACTCCGGAGTATCCAGGAGACCCCGCTTCCGCGTAGGCTTGGAGGAAGTGACGGTAATCAGGGTTGCGTCATTGGATGGACAGAACAGATTGGTCTAGTCCACAATTGCATCAGGCTTCCGCCCTCCCCGCACAGGAGGACGGATCGAGGTAAGCCGCGCGATCTGCCCTGACCGCGCGTCACCTCCCACCGGACGTCGGGCACCGCACACCCGTCGGCCGTAAGTACTCCGGGCTACGGTGCCGGGCGGGCTGAGGGTCCCGTTCGGCACCGTGGCCCAGAGGAATCACACGAGGCGGAACGCCACGAGCCACGAGGCCCGCCCTACTGCGGCTGCGGCCAGGCCCCCATCGCCAGCTCCGCCACCGCCTCCAGCTCTTCCCGCCCCGCACCGTCGCGCGACTGCTGGGACATTCCCTGGAGCACCGCCACGGCGTAGCGCGCCAGTGCCCACGTGTCCGTACCGGCCGGCAGCACCCCCGTGGCGACATCGGCCCGGATCCGGCCCTCGAAGGCCACCAGATTGGCCTCCCGCCGCATGCGCAGCGCCTGCGCCACCTCGTCCGAGGTGGTGTTGACGGCCGCGCTGATGACCATGCAGCCCGGCGGGTGGGCGGGGTCGGTGTAGACCTCCGCCGCCTCGTGCAGGACGCGCCCCAGTGCCGCGCGGGCGGTGGGCTCCTCGGCGAGGGCGACGGCCGCGAAGTCCGCGTAGCGCCCGCCGTAGACCACCACGACCTCGTCGAAGAGCTTGCGCTTGTCGCCGAAGGCCGCGTAGAGGCTCGGGGCGCTGATCCCGAGGGAGGCGGTCAGGTCGGAGATCGACGTGGCCTCGTAGCCGCGCTCCCAGAAGGCGAACATCGCCTTGTCGAGGGCCGCGTCGCGGTCGAAGGAGCGGGGCCTGCCGCGCTGTCCGGTCACCATGGACGCATTCTATAGCGGTCGCTACGAAACCTGATACGGTTCTTTCTGTAGCGACCACTATCGAAAGGGGGGCGCGCCATGGGCGTGCTCAAGGGGAAGACGGCACTGGTCACGGGCGGCAGCCGGGGCATCGGGCGGGCCATCGCGGAGCGGCTCGCCCGCGACGGGGCACTGGTCGCGGTGGCCTACGGGTCCAACGAGGCGGCCGCCAAGGAGACCGTGGGCGCCATCGAGGCGGCCGGGGGCCGCGCCTTCGCGGTGGGGGCGGACCTCGGAGTCCCGGGCGGCGCCGAGGCCCTCTGGGCGGCGTACGCGGCCCATCCACTGGCCACCGACGGGGTCGACGTCCTCGTGAACAACGCGGGCGCCGCCACCTTCGCCGGGATCGGCTCCACCGACGAGGAGACGTACGACCGGGTGCACGCGCTGAACGCGAAGGCGCCGTTCTTCGTGATCCAGCACGGGCTGGAGCGGCTGCGGGACGGCGGCCGGATCGTGAACGTGACCGGCACCCCGGACATCGCGCTGCCCGCGATCCTCGCCACGGTCATGGCCAAGGGCGCCGTGAACGCGCTGACGGTCTCGCTGGCCGCCGAGCTGGCGCCCCGGCAGATCACCGTGAACTCGGTGGGCCCCGGGATCGTGGAGACCGACCTGAACGCCGCCTGGCTCGCGGACCCGGCGGCCCGCGCGCACGTCGCCTCCCGCTCCGTCTTCGACCGGCTCGGCACCCCGCAGGAGGTCGCGGACGTGGTCGCCTTCCTCGCCTCCCCGGACTCCCGCTGGGTCACGGGCCAGCACCTCGCCGTGACGGGCGGCCTCCAGCTCTCGCTGCTGTAGGGGATGCCGGCCGGCCCGGGCCCGGGAGGCCGCGGCGGCGGATCCGGCCCACCATGGAGTGTGTGCGAAGACCCGGCGACGGGGCCTCGCCTCTGCTAGATTGGTCTATACCACATTTCACACTCCAGATCGGCAGGCCCCGCGTGGAAGTTGTCATCGTCCCGGACGCCAAGGCAGGCGGCGAGCTCATCGCGGAGGCCATGGCCGCCCTGGTCCGCCGCAAGCCCGACGCCCTGCTCGGCGTGGCGACCGGCTCTACCCCGCTGCCCATCTACCAGGCGCTCGCCGCCAAGGTGAAGGCCGGACTGGTCGACGCCTCCAAGGCCCGCGTCTGCCAGCTCGACGAGTACGTCGGCCTGCCGGCCGGCCACCCGGAGTCCTACCGCGCCGTCGTCCTGCGCGAGGTCGTGGAGCCGCTGGGCCTGTCCGAGTCCTCCTTCATGGGCCCGGACGGCTCGGCCGAGGACATCGTCGCCGCCTGCGACGCCTACGACCGCGCCCTCGCCGAGGCCGGCGGCGTGGACCTCCAGCTCCTCGGCATCGGCACCGACGGGCACATCGGCTTCAACGAGCCCTGCTCCTCGCTCGCCTCCCGCACCCGCATCAAGACGCTGACGGAGCAGACCCGCGTGGACAACGCGCGCTTCTTCGACAACGACATAGAGCAGGTGCCCCACCACGTCATCACCCAGGGCATCGGCACCATCCTCGACGCCCGCCACCTGGTCCTGCTGGCCACCGGCGAGGGCAAGGCCGAGGCCGTCGCGCAGACCGTCGAGGGCCCGCTCTCCGCCCTCGTACCGGCCTCCGCGCTCCAGCTGCACCGCCACGCCACGGTGATCGTGGACGAGGCGGCCGCGTCCAAGCTGAAGCTGGCCGACTACTTCCGCCACACCTACGCCAACAAGCCCGCCTGGCAGGGTCTGTAGGTCGTACCGGCACACGAGAAGGGCCGGGCACCCCGCAGGGGGTGCC
>NZ_JBHXKA010000088.1:22457-33300 GCF_042722885.1 Streptomyces sp. NPDC058401 | reverse complement strand
CTTCCCAGAGCGCCCCGGGCCGACAGGACCGGGGCGCTCTGGCGTTCCCGCTCCGGTCGGACCCCACCGACAGGAGACCGACCATGAGCACGACCACGATCACCGCCACCACCCCTGCCATCACCGCCGAGCAGCTGATCTCCGGCTCCCGCGAGCGGATCGACGCCATCGACGACCGGATCATCGGCCTGATCCAGGAACGGATGGCCGTCTCGACGGTCATCCAGGAGGCCCGGATCGGCTCGGGCGGGCGCCGGGTGCACCTGTCGCGGGAGATGGAGGTCCTGACCCACTGGAGCGACGCCCTCGGCAAGCCCGGCACCACGCTCGCGATGACCTTGCTGGAGCTGTGCCGCGGCCGGGTCTGAGCCCGCGGCAGTGCCCGTGACGCCGGCCGTGACGCCTGTTCGTCACCCGTCCGGACCGTGACCGCCCCCACGGCCCTTCGTTGATGCGGATGACCGTGCCAGCCAGGTGCGGGACGCAGCACCACGCGTGGCTCCGCTGGAGCGATGAGACGCACCCCCAGGGGTGTGCGTCGTGGGACCTCGCTCCTTCATGTGACCGGACGGCAGGGGACAGCAGCCCGGTCACCACACAAGGACGGCCGGCCCGGGGGACGCCCCGGACCGGCCGTTCTTCTGTTTCCTCCGTTACGCGCGGCCGGTGGCCCGGCGGCGCAGCGCCAGGAACACCGCGCCGCCCGCGGCCACGAGCGCCGCACCGGCGATCAGGAGCGGCCCGGGGGCGGAACCGGTTTCGGCGAGCCCGCCGTTCGGCGTCTTGCCGCTACCGGCGCCGGGGCTCGGCGTGGTGCTCGTACCCGGCGTGGCCGCCGGGGACGCGGGAGCCGTCGGCGTCGGGCCGGCGGTGGTCGGGGGCGCGGTCGGCGTGGGGGTGGCGTCCTTGCCGTTGATCACGAAGGCAGCCTTGTTGTTGGCGCGGTTCGGGTCCCAGGCCTGCGGGGTGGTGCCCCCGTCGGACCACTGCCCGACCGAGACGGAGCCGGTGGCGGAGGCCACGACCTTCTCGATCTTCAGCTCGAACGGGAAGCCCAACACCTGCTTCTCCCCGATGACGTGCGGGGTCCCGCAGAAGTAGCGCGGGGCGCCCAGCCGCTCCTCGCGGGGGGTGCCGTCCGCCGTGACGGCGATGCAGTGCTCCGGCACCTTGGTGACCTTGGCCCCGGCCGGAATCACGATGTCGGCGCGGGCCACGTCCTCGCCCGAGCGGAAGTGGGCGATCCACGCCGGGCCCTCGTTGCGGAAGCCGAGCTCGGCCCTGACGGTCTCGCCCGCCTTGCCCTTCAGGGAGGCGGGGGTGGCCACCAGGTCGGCGGTGTTCTTCACCGCGAAGTCGAAGTCGTGCCGGTTGTTCCACGGGTCCAGGTCCGCCGCACGCGGCGCGGCCTTGGCCGCGCGCGTCCTGAGGTCCAGCTTCTTGCCCGCGCGGGGAGTGCTGAGCTTCTGCGTGGACTTCGGCTGGGAGCCGGCCTCGTGCACCCCGTAGATCAGTCCTTCGAGGAAGGCGTGCGGAGCGGCCTCCAGGGTCAGCGCGTCGGCGATCTCCCAGACCTCACCCGGCTTGATCTCGTTGTCGAAGGTGCACACCGTCATGGACCAGCCCTGGTTCCAGGGCTTGCCGGTGGTGTCCTTCTCGCTGGTGGCGCAGTTGTCGTACTGCTCGACCAGTCCCATGCCGTGCGTGGTGTCGAGCTCCAGCGCCACGCCCTTCACGGACTCCGTGCCGGTGTTCCCGAAGACGATCGGGAGCGGCTGCCTCTCGCCCGGAGCCAACTTCGCCTTGAGGGCGGCCTCCTCCATCACCAGGTCGGGGCCGCCGATCCGGACCTTCGTGGTGGTGGGCGCGATGGTGATGCCCTCCGCCGCGCCGGTCATCGTCAGGTCGACGACCGTGCCGGGCTTGCTGCCCTTGACGGCCGTGAGGTCCAGGGCCCCCACCCAGTTCTCGCCGGTCGAGATCCCCCAGAAGTTCTCGCAGGTGACCGCGGTCGCCGTGAGGGTGCAGCGGTGGCCGGAGTTCTCGCCGAGGGCCACGTCCGCGACGCCCTTGAGCGGGCTCAGGTCGACCGTGAAGGTGCTCCGGTGCTCGAACTCGCTCCCGGTCGGGTTCCCGACCCGGAAGTCGACCGTGGTCTTCTGCCGCCCGCCGCCGTCCCCGGTGTACGGGCTCAGGCCGATCTCCGCCGGGCTGGTGAGCGTGAACACCGGGTCCGCGGCGTTCGCAGGGGTGGTGGCCAGGCCGACGGCCACCAGGCCGGCTGCCGCCAGCAGGGAGATGCGCTTTCTCATGCCGGTCCTGACCCACGAGGGGCCCCTCTGGTTGCCCTGTTCACCCTGTGACGGACGCCACACTTCTGTCGCCGGATTTCCCTACAACCATCCGGGCCGGACAGCTGTCTTGCTTGTAGTTCGGCGGGTACCGCGCTCGGAGGGGGAGTGCGGTGCCCGCCGAAGTCATGTGGCGGGCACCGGCGCCACCGGCTATTCGGCGGGGGCCGCCGAGCGCGGCGGAACCTCCGGTACCGCCAGGAACGGCAGGCGCAGCGCCCCGAAGGCCTCCTTCGGCACCGCCGGACGGGCCGGTTCCACGGCCGCCAGGCGGGCGTAGGCCGCCCCCTGTTCCGGGCGCGGGTCGTGCTCGCCGTTGTTCGGCCAGTAGGACATCGCCCGTTCCGCCTGCGCGGTGATCGTCAGCGACGGGTTGACCCCGAGGTTCGCGGAGACCGCCGAACCGTCCACCACCGAGATGCCCGGATGCCCGTAGAGCCGGTGGTACGGGTCGACCACGCCCTCCTCGGGCGAGGCGCCGATCGGGCAGCCGCCGAGGAAGTGCGCCGTCAGCGGGGTGCCCATCAGCTCGCCGACGTTGCTGCCGGGGAACCCGTTGATCTCCTCGGCCAGCAGGGTCGCCGCCCGCGTGGCCTCGGCGATCTGTACGGGGTTGGGCGCTCCGTGGCCCTGCCGGGCGGTGAGCAGGCCCTTTCCTATGCCGCCGGGCTTGCGGTAGGTGGTCAGGGAGTTGTCGAGGGACTGCATGACCAGGCCGATGATGGTGCGCTCCGACCAGCGCCGGTTGGACAGCGAGCGCAGCAGCTGCACGGGGTGGCGGGCGGTGCGTCCGAACCAGGCGCGGACCCGGTGGCCGGAGTAGGGCACCTGGAGGATGGTCATGAACCCCATCGCGTTGGAGCCCTTGCCGTAGCGCACCGGCTCGATGTGCGTGTCGGCGTCGGGGTGCACCGAGGAGGTGATGGCCACGCCCCGCGTGAAGTCGGCCCGCTTGTCCTTGCCGTGCCGCTTGCGGTAGCGGCGGTCATCGGTCTGCGCGCCTACGAGGCCTTCGGAGTTGGTCCGGGTCAGATCGCCGAGCCGGTCCGAGAGGCGGGGCAGCTCGCCGAGGTCCTTCATCGTGTGCAGGAGGGTCTGGGTGCCGTACGTGCCCGCCGCGACGACCACGTAGCGGGCGCGCAGCACCGTGGGCTCGGCGCGGCGGCGGCCCTCGGTGGGGACGGTGCGGACGCGGTAGCCGCCGTCGGGGTGGTCGGAGAGGGCGGTGACCGTGGTCATGGGGTGGATGACGGCGCCGGCCCGCTCCGCGAGGTGCAGGTAGTTCTCGTTGAGGGTGTTCTTCGCCCCGTGCCGGCAGCCGGTCATGCACTCCCCGCACTCGGTGCAGGCCTTGCGGGCGGGGCCGGCGCCGCCGAAGTACGGGTCGGCGACCTCGTCCCCGGGGCGGACCTTGCTCTGGCCCTCGGCATCCTCGCCGTCCCCGAAGAAGACGCCGACCGGGGCCATGTGGAAGGAGTCCGCGACGCCCATCTTGGCGGCGGCCGCCTTGAGGTGGACGTCGGAGGGGGTCTCCGTCGGGTTGAGCCGGACCCCCAGCATCCGCTTGGCCTGGTCGTAGTAGGGGGCGAGCTCGTCCCGCCAGTCCGTGATGGACGCCCACTGCCGGTCCTCGAAGAAGGCGGTGGGGGGCACGTAGAGGGTGTTGGCGTAGTTGAGGGAGCCGCCGCCGACCCCGGCGCCCGCGAGGACCATCACGTTGCCGAGGAGGTGGATGCGCTGGATCCCGTACAGGCCGAGGGCCGGGGCCCACAGGTAGTTGCGCAGGTCCCAGCTGTTCTTCGGCAGGCTCTCGCGGGTGAACCGGCGCCCTGCCTCCAGGACGCCGACCCGGTACCCCTTCTCGGAGAGCCGCAGTGCCGAGACCGACCCTCCGAAACCCGATCCGATGACGATGACGTCGTAGTCGTACGACACTGCGGTGCCTCCCGAACGGAACGGACTGGCGGAACGGACTGGCGGAACGGGCTGGGCCCTCTGACCGGGCCGTCTAGCGGAGCCGGAACGCCTTCATGACCTGGAGGCTGCGGGTCATGAACGCCGCGTACTTCTCGTCGTCCATCCCGAACGAGGGGCCCATCGGCAGCAGCCGCTGGTGGGCGACGGTCTGGGCCTCGGTGTACTTGAGGATGCCCTCGGAGCCGTGGCGGCGGCCGAGGCCGGATTCCTTCATGCCGCCCATGGGCGCCTGGGCGCTGCCGTAGGCCGGGGCGTACCCCTCGTTGATGTTGACGGTGCCGGTGCGCAGGCGCGCGGAGACGGCGTGGCCGCGGCGGGCGTCCTTCGTCCACACGCTGGAGTTCAGGCCGTAGGGGGTGCCGTTGGCCTCCTCGATGACCGCGTCCTCGTCGGTGAAGCGGTAGATGGAGACGACCGGGCCGAAGGTCTCCTCCCCGCACACCGCCATCGCCGTCTCGACGCCGTCGAGGATGGTCGGCTCGTAGAAGAGCGGGCCGATGTCGGGGCGGGCGATGCCGCCGGTGACGAGGGTGGCGCCCTTGGCCACGGCGTCGTCCACGTGCCGCTGTACGGCGCTCAGCTGGCGTTCGCCGGCCAGGGAGCCCATGTCCGCGCCGTAGGCGAGGGAGGAACCGAGCCGCATGGCCTTCGTACGGGCCGCGAACCGGGCGACGAACTCGTCGGCGATCGAGGCGTGCACGTAGAGCCGCTCGATGGAGATGCAGAGCTGGCCCGCGGAGGAGAAGCAGGCGCGGACGGCGCCGGCGGCGGCCTTCTCCACGTCGGCGTCGCGCAGGACGAGCATGGCGTTCTTGCCGCCGAGTTCCAGGGAGGCGCCGACGAGGCGGGCGGCCGCGCCCTGGGCGACCTCGCGGCCGGTGCGCGTGGAACCGGTGAACGAAACGTAGTCGGCGTGGCGGACCACCTCGGGGCCGACGACCGGGCCCTCGCCGATGACGATCTGGAACACCTCGGCCGGCAGGCCCGCCTCGATCATCAGGTCGCGGGCCCACAGGGCGGTGAGCGCGGTCTCGGTGTCGGGCTTCATCACGACGGCGTTGCCCGCGACGAAGGCGGGCAGGGCGTCGCCGATGGACAGTTCCAGCGGGTAGTTCCAGGGGGCGATCTGGCCGATGACCCCGCGCGGCTGGCGCAGCTCGGTGACCTTGGTGAGGGTGGGCATGGCGCCCGTGTGGCCCTTGGGGCGCAGGTACGCGGGGGCCTTGCGGCCGTAGTGCCGGGCCGCGATCGAGACGGCCTGGACCTCCTCGTGGGCGTGCAGGCGGGCCTTGCCGGTCTCCAGCTGGATCAGGTCGAGCACCTCGGCCTGCCGGGACAGGACCAGGTCGTGGAAGCGCAGCAGGACGGCGGCCCGGGCCCGGACGGGCACGGCGGCCCAGGCGGGCTGCGCGGCGCGGGCCGCGGCGAAGGCGGCCGCCACGTCGTCGGGGGTGGCCTCGGGGAGCTCCGCGAGCCGGTCCCCGGTGAAGGGGGTGTGGTTGGCGGTGCGGCCGGAGCCGGTCACGCCGCGGGTCAGCCGGGCGACCAGTTCGGGGGTCACCACGTCGGCGGCGCTCCGGGCGCCGGCCGGGGCGGGGGCGACCGGGTTGGTGGGCTGCGGGGCGCTGCGGAGGGGGGCCGGGGCCTGCGTGTCCGTCATGGCCGTGAGCGTATTCCGCCCGGGGCGCTTTGGGTACCCGCCGGTAACCGGATTTTGCCATTTCTGCCAGTGATCGCTGGCAGGATGGCGGATTCCGGGCGCCGGGGGGCGGGGGCCGGGGGCGGAGGGCGGAGGGCGGGGGCGAAGGGCGGGGGCGAAGGGCGGGGGCCAGGGCCCTGCGGCGTCAGCGGGGCGGAGCCGGCTGCCAGCCGCTGAGCACGATGTCGAACTGCTCCCGGGTCGTGTCCCAGTCCGCGACCGGACCCGACATGTACACCGCGTACTCGGTGCCGTCCGGTGCGTAGTACATCTGCTCGATGGCCCGCCGGGGCCCGGTGAACGCCCCGGTCTTCTCCGTCCAGACGAACTCCCACAGGGCGGACTTGACCTGCCCCCGGAAGGTGTTCGGGTGCAGGGTCTGACGCACGTAGTCGGAGCGCTTCTGGACCTGCTTCTCCAGGTCCAGCAGGTGCGTGTACGGGTCCTTGAACGTCGGGTTGGGGTCCTTGGCGATCCGGATGAAGTGCTTGCCGCCGTCCTTGGTGTAGTCGATCTGCGAACCGTCCTCCCGGCGCTTCCAGCCCTCGGGGACGAAGAGGGTGAAGCCCTCCTTGTCGACCACCTTCGCCCAGCCCTCCGGCGGGGTCTTCTCCGCCTGCCCCTTGGCGTCCCCGGCGCCGGCCGAGGATCCGGCCGGGGTGTCCGGCGAGCCGGCCGTGCGGCCCGGGATCCCGCCGTCCGTGGCCGAGTCGCTGGTGTACTTCAGGATCCCGAACACCCCGCCGCCGCCGAGCAGCGCCGCCACCACGGCGACGACCGCGGCCCGCCTGATCCGGCCGGGGGCTCCGGTGTCCCGGCGACCCGGACCGGCGTCTCCGCCCGACCCGGCCGGTCCGCCCGCTCCGCCCGGTCCGGCCTCCGAGCGGGTGGCGAAGGTCTGTTCCGGGCTCGTCCGGCCCTGGCCCTGCGCGCCTCCACCGGGCAGCTCGGACGTGTCCGCCTGCTCGTTCCGGGCGGCGCCCAGCTCCTCGGAGCCCATCGCGCGCGTGGGTACGTACGCCTGCGCCGCCCGCGGCTCGCGGCCCTCCATCGCCTGCAGGAACATCTGCTCGGCCTCGTCGGCCGACGGCCGCTTCGCCGGGTCCTTGCGCAGCAGCGCCGTGATGACCGGGGCCAGCACGCCCGCGTGGGTCGGGGCGGGCGGCTCCTCGTTCACCACGGCCTGGAGGCTGGAGATGGGCGAGGTGCGGCGGAAGGGCGAGCGGGCCTCGACGGCCGTGTACAGCGTCGCGCCGAGCGACCACAGGTCGGAGGCCGGGTCGGGGGCACCGCCGGTGACCCGTTCGGGGGCCAGGTAGTCGATGGAGCCGATGAGTTCGCCGGTGCGCGTGATGGAGGAGTCGCCCTCGATCGCGGCGATGCCGAAGTCGGCGAGCATCACCCGCCCGTCCTTGGCGAGCATCACGTTGCCCGGTTTCACGTCCCGGTGCAGGACGCCGACGGCGTGCGCGGCGCGCAGCGCACCGAGCACGTGCAGGCCGATCCGGGCCGCCTCGCGGGGTTCGATCCGGCCGGCCGTCTTCGCCGCGTCCGCGAGGGAGGGGCCGTCGATGTACTCCATGACGATCCAGGGCCGGTCGTCGTGTTCCAGTACGTCGTGGACCGTGACGACCGCCGGATGCTGGATCCGGGCCGCGGCCCGGGCCTCCTTCTGCGTCCGGGCGTGCAGGACGTCCCGGTCGGCCTGGGCGACGTACAGGCCCGCCGTCAGTTCCTTGACGGCGACCGTCCTGTGCAGCAGCTCATCGTGCGCGCGCCACACCTTGCCCATGCCGCCCCTGCCGATGGACTCCACGAGCCGGTACCGGCCCGCGAGCACCGCACCTGCACCTGTCTGCTGTTCCACGAATCCCCGCCGCCGCTCTGTGCACTTCCGGTCAGACTACGGAGATCCCGGGCGACGGCGGAACCACTCGGCGGCGGTTGGGCCGCACTGTGACGCAATCGCCGTACTGATACCGCGTCAGCCGCCGGTCTTGTAGCTGGCCGTTGCCTGCTCGAAGGTCTCGGTGACCTTGCCCTCCTGGTCCTGCGGGCCGGTGACCATGACGACGTGGTAGGAACCTCCGAGCGCGACGACGAAGTTGCGGGCCACGACGGACCGGCCGGTGCCGTCGATCCAGGTGTACCGGCCGGTGACGCGGAGCTGGTTGCCGACCTTGGTGGACCTGATGTCGCTGACGCTGGACCAGGTGGAGGAGCGGTACGGAGCCAGCTCGGGCTCCTTGTCCTTCTGGTAGGTGGCCGGGTCGGGGTTGCCCTCGACCTTGTCCCGGCCGGGGACGACGGTCAGGGTGAAGGCCCCGTCCGTGTACCGGACCTGACCGGACTCGTTCATTCCGCGGCGCTCCCAGCCGTTCGGAACGTTGATCGAGAAGTGCTCGGCGTCCTGCTGGGCCGTGTACCCGGACGGAGCGGGGGCGTTGGGCTGCGGAGCCGGCTTCGACTCGGGCGGGTTCGCGGAGGGGCTCGGAGCCTGACCGGACCCGCTCGGCTTCGGGCTCGGAGCGGTGCCGCGCCCCGGGCTCTGCGACGGGGACGCGGCGGGCGGCCTCATGCCGGCGGCCTTCTGCCCGCCCTGCGGATCGGCGGAGCGGGGCATGAAGAACAGGGCGTAGGCCACGGCTCCCGAGAGCAGGACGAGGATCCCGAGTAACAGGGAACGCCCCAGCGAGCGCGGCTTGCGGGGGTGTTCGGCGCCGCGGGCGCTGCGGTGGCGGCCGTGCAGGTCGGCCCGCCGCCGCACGACGGGCAGCCGGGCCGGATCCTCCACCACCGGCGGCAGCATGGCGAAGCCGCCGTCCGGCTCCGGAGCGGACCGCACGAGGGAGCGCAGCCAGCCGCGGAGCTCCTCGAAGTCGGGCCGCTCGGTCGGGTCCTGGCGCAGCAGGGACTCCACGATCGGGCGCAGCGGACCGCACTCCTCGGCGAAGGCCGGGGGCTCCGCGCAGACCATCTCCACCAGCTCGGCGACGCTGTCCTCGGGGTACGGGGCATGCCCCTGTACGGCCCGGTACAGCAACGCGCCGAGCCCCCACAGGTCGGTGGCCGGCCCGACGGGCGCGGCCAGCTGCCACGGCCCGTGCACGGCCTGCGCCTGCTCGGGAGCCCACCGCTCGGTGACGGCCCCGACCACGGCCATCCGCGTCTGCCGAGCCCGCTCGGCATCGAGCCCGCTCCGCGGCCCACTCCCCCACCCGGCACCGGCGCCGCCGGCACCGACGCGCACCGCACCCTGGCCGGGCCCCTGCGGACCGGCCCCGGAGGGCACCGGGTATCCGGCGGCACCCTGCGGACCGGGCCGACCGTAGCCGCCGGGCCCTGCGGCCGCCGGGTGTCCGGCGCCGCCCTGCCTGCCACTCTGCGGGCCGGTCCCGGTGCCGGTCTGCGGGCCGGTCTGGCCGTAGCCGCCGGGCCCTGGGGGCGGCTGATATCCGGCACCGCCCTGCGGGCCGGTCCCGGTCCCGGTGCCGTTGCGCGGACCGGTCTGGCCGTAGCCGCCGGGCCCTTGGGCCGTCTCGTATCCGGCACCGCCCTGCCGACCGCCCTGCGGGCCGGTCCCCGTGCCGGTGTGCGGGCCGGTCTGGCCGGGGGTGCGGGGCGCGGAGGCCGACGGGTGTCCGGCGCCTCCTTGCGGGCCGGTCTGCCGAGCGTCCTGCCCGTACCCGGCGCCGCCCTGCGGACCCGTCTGCCCGTATCCACCGGCCTCGGCCGGAGCCGCGTATCCGGCGGCGCTCGGCGGGCCGGCCTGCGGGCCGCCCTGTCCGGCCGCCGCCGGGTCCGGGCGGCCCGGGCCGAGCTGGGGCTGCCCGCCGTATCCGGTGCCGTCCCGCCCGGCCGACAGGCCGAAGCCCGCCTGATCCTGCTGTCCTTGGCCCGGCCCGGGCAGCGCGCTGCGCTCCGTGCCGTCCTGCGGATGTGCCCGGCCGTCCGACGCCGCCGGCTGCCCGGGGACCTGGCCGTCGCCGGGGGCGTCCGCCTGCTGGTAGCCCTGCGGAAGGGCGAGTTGCGCCGGCAGCGCAGGACGGGCCGGCGGCTCCGCCCCGGCCGGGGGCAGGGCCTGGCGGCGCGGGGTGGCGCCGTGCCAGGTCGCACCGCTGTCGGGGCCGCCGTACGGGTACGAGTACCCCTGCGGCAGCTTCGACCCCGCCGGCCTCGGCTCCGCCTCCGGCTCCGGCGCGGGCTCCGAACCGGCCTTGCGCTGCTCGGTGATCCGCGCGGCGGCCTGGGCCCCGGCCCGGTACGCGGCGATGGCCCCGGCCCGCGCAGCGGCCTTCAGGTCGGGCCGGTCCCCGGCGGCGCCCGGGGTGCCGGGGGCACCCTGGGTGGTACCGGGAGTCCCGGAGGCACCGTGACCGCCAGGTGCACCGGCAACGCCGGGGGCACCAGGCGTCCCGGGCGTACCGGCAGCCCCCGAGCCCCCGGGAACACTCGGAGAGCCGTGCACGCCGGAAGCACCCTGTACGCCGAGGGCACCGGAAACGCCGGGTGCACCAGGCACACCGTGCGCGCCAGGGCCACCGAGAGCACTCGGAGCTCCGGCACCACCGGAGTTACCGGACTCGGACGCATCGGGACCGTTCTCGGTCCCGGGGCTTATGTGGTCCCGGTAGCGCGGCCCGGTGTCGTACCCCGGAGCCACGAGCGGCGCGTACTCCGCCGGGTTCCCGCCGCTCCGGGCGGCCGTCCCCGCACCCGCCGCACCGTCCTGCGCGGACCGGTCCGCGCGCCCCTAACGGTCCCCGCCCCCGGCCCCGGGGGGGGGGGGCGCCCGCGCGCGGGGCTGCCCCCCCCG
>NZ_JBHXKA010000088.1:0-22447 GCF_042722885.1 Streptomyces sp. NPDC058401 | reverse complement strand
GGGAAAGCGGGGTCGGGGGGTGGGGGCGGGGCGGCCCCCCCCCCCCCCGCCGCCCGGGCCGGCGCGCTCCGCCCCCCGCGCCCGTAACCGTCCCCGCCCCCGTCCCCGTACAGGTCGTCGTACCGCTCGCCGGGCTCCCCGCCCCGCTGCCCGCCGACCGCCCCCGCACCGGGCCCGGACTCCTGCCCGAACCCCTGTCCGTACCCGGCGTCCGCCGCCGTCCCACCCCAGGACCCGCCCTGGGAACCGCCGCCGTACCCCGCGCCCGTTCCGGGCCCGGCCGGGGCTGCGCCGCCGTACACCGTGTCCGCTCCCGGCCCGGCCAGAGCGGCGCGGCCGTACCCGTCCGCGTATCCGCCGCCGCTCTCCGGCCGGCCCTCCGCGAGGCCCGGTGCGCCTCCCGGCCACGGCGCGGGTTCACCGCCCGGCCAGGGCAAGGCGGAGGGGTCCGTACCGTCCTGCGGCGGGACCGGGTCGTAGCCGCACAGGGCGTCCTCCGCCGCCCCCGCCGCCAGACCCGTCAGGACGACCCGCCCGTCCTCGCAGATCAGTACCGTCCGCATGGTGATGTTGCGGTGCGTCCACCCGTGCGCGTGCAGCACCCGCAGGGCGGTCAGCACGTCCGCCGCCACCTCCGCCGCCCGGTACGGGCTCAGCGGTTCGTCGGCGATCAGCGCCGCCAGCGGTCTGGCCGGGACGAGTTCGCTCACGATCCAGAGCGACCCGCCCTCCGCGAACACGTCGAAGACCTGGTCCAGCCGCGGATGGTCCGGCACGGACGCCGCCGCCTGCGCGGCCTCGATCGCCCTGCGCACGGCGGGCAGTTCACCGTGCGGAAGCCGCCGTCCCCCGGCGATGGGCGGAGCGCCGCGCGAGCCGTCGAGCAGCTCCGCGTCGACGACCTCCGGCAACGGAATCTGCCGTACGAGTACTTCCTGGCCGCTCCGCGTGTCGAAGGCCCGGGTCTCGATCAGCTCGTAGGCATCGGACGGCGGCAACGGCAGACGGTAGCGCTCGGCCAGGATCCGGCCCGCGTAGTCCTCCACATCGCCTCCCCCGAGAGCTTCGGGCCCGTCCCCCAGGCCCCGCTGACACGATACGACGCCCAGGGCGCCCGCGTCCCGGCCCTGGCGAGGCTGACCCCGGCCCGGTCCGAACCGGCGTCAGCCCAGCGGCTGGAAGGTGCCGAACGCCGTGGTGCGCAGTTCCGTGCACTCCGCCGCGTCCCACTGGTCGGCGAGGCAGCTGATCATGATGGCGTAGCCGTGCGTCGCGTCCATCCTGAACCCGCGGTCGAGCACCCGGACCCGCACGCCCTTCTGGTCCCGCTCGAACTCCCAGTCCGCGACGGTCGGGTACCCGCGGTACTCGACCTTCTCGAGGTGCAGCAGCTTGTAGTTGCTGCTGCTGCCCGCCACGGCCGGAGCCAGTTCCAGCCAGGCGGCGCGGGCGTCTTCCTTCGGCGAGCTGTTGAAGTCGATCTGGACGCGCGGGAAACCGCCGTCGCGGCTGTAGATGACGCCGGAGCTCTTGCCCACCACGCCGGTCTGCTTGAAGCCCTCGGGCAGGCCCATCGCGAAGTGGAAGCCGGGGTCGTTGACCTGGGCGTACCCGGGCGGGAGCCCGGGCAGGGCGCCTCCGGGCGTGGAGCCCTGTCCCTGGCCGGGGTTGGTGCCCGAACCGTTCGACTGGCCCGGGTCCGGGGACGCGGCCCCGCCGCCGGAACCCTCGCCGGTCTTCGGCGAGGGGGAGGGCGAGGGCGAAGCCGGGGGCGGGGTGGACGAACCGGGTGCGGGGCTCGACGCGGCGGCCTTGCTGCCGCCCTTGCCGTCCTTCGGGGAACCGCCCTTGTCGTCGTCGCCGCTGACGGCGTACGCGACGATCGAGCCGATGACGGCGAGCGCCATGACCACGCCGGCTATCGCGAGCGCGATGGTGCGGCGCGGCAGGACGTCGGTGAGCGGGGCGGCGACGGGCGCCGGGCGCGGCGCCGGCGACTCGGCCGCGGTCGCGGCCGCAGCCGTGGCGGCCGAGGCGGCGGCCGCTGCCTTGCGGGCCGACTTCAACGCGGCGCGGGCGCGCTCGCGCTGCTCGCGCTCGCGGCGCTCGCGTTCCTTCTTCTCCGCCTTCTCCGCGGCCTTGGCCGCCCTGTCGGCGGCAGCCTGCTCGGCGGCGTCCCGGGCCTCGGCCAGGGATATCTGCCGGGTCTCCTCGGCATTCGTGACGGCTACGGGGGCCGGGGGCTCGGGCGCTTCGATCACGGCGGTGAGCAGCGCCCGCGCGCGGTCGTCGTCGAGCCGGTGGGCGGGGTCCTTGACGAGGAGGCCGTAGATGACCTCGGTCAGCGGGCCCGCGTTCTTGGGCGGTTCCACGGGCTCGGTCATCACGGCGGTGAGCGTCGCGAGGGCCGACCCCTTGTCGTACGGGGGAACCCCCTCGACCGCGGCGTACAGCAGACCGCCGAGCGACCACATGTCGGCCGGCGGGCCGGGCCGCTGGCCGCGGGCCCGCTCGGGCGAGATGTACGAGGGCGCGCCGACGAGCATGCCGGTGGAGGTGACGGAGGGGTCGCCCTCCACCTGGGCGATGCCGAAGTCGGTGAGGACCACGCGGCCGTTGCCGCGGTCGGCGAGGAGCACGTTGGAGGGCTTCACGTCCCGGTGCAGGATGCCCTGGCGGTGGGCGGCACGGAGCACGTCGAGCACGGCGAGGCCGACTTCCGCGGCGCGGCGGGGGGTCAGCGGGCCGCTCTCGCGGATGAACTCCGCGAGGGAGGGGCCCTCGATGAGTTCCATGACGATCCACGGCCGGCCGTCCTCGTCGACGACGTCGAAGACGGTCACCGCGCCACCGCTGCGGATCCGGGCGATGGCCTTCGCCTCGCGCAGGGTGCGGGTGATCAGGCGGCGCTTCTCGTCGTCGTCGACACCGCTGCCGAAGCGGAGTTCCTTGACGGCGACAGTGCGGCCGAGAGTCTCGTCCTCGGCGCGCCAGACGGTGCCCATGCCGCCCTTGCCGAGGACGTCCCCGAGCCGGTACCGGCCCGCGAGCAGCCGGCCCTCGTCGTGGGGGCCCTCCTCCGCCTTGGCCGCGGCGGCCTTCACCGCGGCGGCCACCTCGTCGGCCTTGCTCACGGCGGCGGGCTTCACGTCCTCGCCCCCACCGTCCGCACGCACGACGGCACCCTTCCGCAGCTCAGCCTTCACCCCGGCAGGCTTCGCATCCTCGGACCCGGCGCTCACACCAGCAGGCTTCGCATCCTCGGGCCCGGCCTTCACACCAGCAGGCTTCGCGTCCTCGACCTCGGCAGGCTTCGCGTCCTCGCGCTCCGCCTTCACCCCGGCAGGCTTCGCATCCTCGGGCTCCGCCTTCAGACCAGCAGGCTTCGCATCCTCGGGCTCGGCTCCACCGGCGGCCTTCGCCGCGGCGGGCTTCCGCAGCTCCGGCTTCCGCGACGCCGCCTTCGGCTTCGGCTCCGGCTCCGACGCCGGCTCCGCCGCGGCAGCGCCCGGCTTCGCGTCCTCCGGTTCGGCCGCCCCGGCGGTTTCGGGCGCGGCCGGGGGCACGGCGGCCGCGGCAGGCTTCGCCGCGGCAGCGCGCTTCGCGGCCCCCGTCCCGGCAGCCTTCACGGCGGGCTTCGCAGCGGGCTTCGCCGCGGCAGCCCGCTTCGCGGCTCCCGCCGCGGGCGGCTCCGCCGGAGACTTCGGCTCCGTCGGGGGTGCAGCCGGAGGCACCGGCGATCCCGTCCCGACAGACGGCTCCGGCGACTCGGTGTGCTCCGGCTTCGACATGCGTCCCCTCTGCGTTCGTGCCGCCTGCTCCGGTTGCCCTGGCAGCGGCCGGGGTGCCCGGTAACCCGCCCCGGCAGAACCCTCATTGTCCCTTACTCCGCAACGGACGGGAGCCCCGGGTCCACGGTTCCGCCCGCGAAGTGACGGAGTTACAACGGCACGATGTCCGGCGCCCCCAGCCTCGCCGCGTCCGCGGTCTGATCGTCCGGCTGCCGCTGCGATTCCCGTTCCGCCTGCACCCTCTTCTCGTAGTGTTCCACTTCCTTCTCGATCTGCTGCTCGTCCCAGCCCAGGACCGGAGCCATCAACTCCGCACACTCGCGCGCCGATCGCGTCCCCCGGTCGAAGGTCTCGATCGAGATCCGCGTCCGCCGGGTCAGCACGTCGTCCAGGTGCCGCGCCCCCTCGTGCGAGGCCGCGTAGACCACTTCGGCGCGGAGGTAGTCGTCGGCGCCCGTCAGCGGCTCCCCGAGCGTGGGGTCCTCCGCGATCAGGGCCAGGAGTTCCTCCGTCAGCGAGCCGTAGCGGTTCAAGAGGTGCTCCACCCGGACCACATGGAGCCCCGTCCGGGCGGCGATCCGCGCCCGGCCGTTCCACAGGGCCCGGTACCCCTCGGCGCCGACCAGCGGCACGTCCTCCGTCACGCACGGCGCGACCCGCTGGTCGAGGCCGTGCACCGCCTCGTCCACCGCGTCCTTGGCCATCACCCGGTACGTCGTGTACTTGCCGCCGGCGACCACCACCAGCCCCGGCACGGGGTGCGCCACCGTGTGTTCGCGCGAGAGCTTGCTCGTCGCGTCCGACTCGCCGGCCAGCAGCGGCCGCAGGCCGGCGTAGACCCCCTGGACGTCGTCCCGGGTGAGCGGGACCGCCAGCACCGAGTTCACGTGCTCCAGCAGGTAGTCGATGTCCGCGCTCGACGCCGCCGGGTGCGCCTTGTCCAGGTCCCAGTCGGTGTCCGTGGTGCCCACGATCCAGTGCCGGCCCCACGGGATGACGAAGAGCACCGACTTCTCGGTCCGCAGGATCAGTCCGGTCGAGGAGTGGATCCGGTCCTTGGGGACGACGAGGTGGATGCCCTTGGAGGCCCGTACGTGGAACTGGCCGCGCTCCGCGATCAGCGCCTGGGTGTCGTCCGTCCACACCCCCGTGGCGTTCACGATCTGCTTCGCCCGGATCTCGTACTCCCCGCCGCCCTCCACGTCCTGCACCCGCGCCCCGACGACCCGCTCGCCCTCCCGCAGGAAGCCGACGACCCTCGCCCGGTTGGCGCACTGCGCGCCGTACGCGGCGGCCGTCCGGACCAGGGTCGCCACGTAACGCGCGTCGTCCATCTGGGCGTCGTAGTACTGCAGGGCGCCCACCAGCGCGTCCTTGCGCAGCGCGGGCGCGATCCGCAGGGCGCGCTTGCGCGAGAGGTGGCGGTGCGTCGGCAGCCCGCGCCCGTGGCCGCTGGAGAGCGACATGGCGTCGTACAGCGCGACGCCCGAACCGGCATAGAACCGCTCCCAGCCCTTGTGCTGCAAGGGGTAGAGGAACGGCACCGGCTTCACCAGGTGCGGGGCGAGCCGCCCCAGCAGCAGGCCGCGCTCCTTGAGCGCCTCCCGCACGAGGGCGAAGTCGAGCATCTCCAGGTATCTGAGCCCGCCGTGAATGAGCTTGCTGGAACGGCTGGAGGTGCCCGAAGCCCAGTCCCTGGCCTCCACGAGCCCGGTCGCAAGCCCCCTGGTCACGGCGTCGAGGGCGGTGCCCGCGCCCACCACTCCGGCCCCGACCACCAGGACGTCCAGCTCCCGCTCGGCCATTCCGGCGAGCGCCTCGGCCCGCTGCCCGGGCCCCAGCATGGCCCGCCCGCCGCGGCCCCCCATCCCGGCGCCCATCCCCGATCCCGATCCCGACCCGGTCCCTGCCCCAGTTTCAGTCCCAGTCCCAGTCATCACGGCTGCCTGCCTCCCGTTGACGCGGGTCGCCCCGTCCGTCCTGTGCGGTCGTCCCACCCGTCGTGGGTGACCCCGCTCACATCGCCCGTTCATGATTCTCACCGGCCGCACCCACATCAGCCACCGGCTGTGGATAACACGGAGCCGACCAAGACCCCTGAATACGACATATCTGTCATATATACGCCTAGTCTGACATTGCGCCAGCTTTCCTCCGCCACAGGAGTTGCGCGCTCCGCCCCCTCATGCATGTCAGGGAAGGGAAGGGACGGCACCCCCATGCCCGCAGATCTCGCCGTCATCGGACTCGGCCATCTCGGCCTCCCGCTCGCCCAGGCAGCCGTGGCCGCCGGGATCGAGACGGTCGGCTACGACAGCGGTCCGGCGACGGACTCCACCCTCACCGCCGCGGAGATCCGCCGCATGTCGGCGGCCGGCTTCCGGGTCACCACCAACCCCGCCGAACTCGGACGGGTCCGCACGGCCGTCATCTGCGCCCCGACCCAGCTCGGCGCCGACCGCGCACTCGACCTGTCGGCCGTCGGCGAAGCGGGCCGCACGCTCGCCGCCCGGCTGCGCCCGCACACCACCGTCATCCTCGAATCGGCGGCCCACCCCGGCGTCACCGAGGACTACCTGCGCCCGATCCTCGAATCGGGCTCCCGCCTGCGCGCCGGCCGGGACTTCCACCTGGCCTACTCCCCCAGCCGCCTCGACCCCGGCAACCGCACGCACGGCATCGCCAACACCCCCAAGGTCATCGGCGGCCTCACCCCCGCCTGCACCGAGTCCGCGCACGCCTTCTACGCCCGCCTCACCGAGAAGGTGGTCCGCGCCCGCGGCCTGCGCGAGGCCGAGACGGTCCAGCTCCTGGAAACCAACTACCGGCACGTCAACATCGCCCTCATGAACGAGATGGCCGTGCTCTGCCACGACCTCGGCGTGGACCTGTGGGACGTCATCCGGTGCGCCGAGACCAAGCCGTACGGGTTCCAGGCCTTCCGCCCCGGCCCCGGAGTCGGCGGCCACGGAGTCCCCCTCGACCCCAACTACCTCCCCCACACCACCCGCACCCCGGGCCACCCCCTGCGCATGGTCGGCCTGGCGCAGGAGATCAACGACCGGATGCCGCAGTACGTCATCCAGCGCAGCGCCACCCTCCTCAACGAGCACGGCAAGTCCGCGCGCGGCGCCCGCGTCCTCCTCCTGGGCGTCACCTACAAACCGGACCTGGCCGACCAGGAGGGCTCCCCGGCGCGCGAGATCGCCAGCCGGCTCCTCGACCTCGGCGCGCTGATCAGCTACCACGACCCGTACATCGCCGGATGGCGCGTCAGGGACCAGCCCGTCCCCCGCGCCGAATCGTTGTACGAGGCCGCCGCCAACGCCGATCTGACGATCCTGCTCCAGCACCACCGCACCTACGATCTGCAAGGCCTGGCGGTGAAGGCCCAGTTGCTCCTGGACACCCGCGGCGCCAGCCCGGTGGGCGCCGCACACCGCCTGTAGGCGCTGACCGGCACGCAGGGCCCGCCCGCCCCGAAACCCCTCCACGGATGTCACAGCCTGCTGCTAGCCTGCGGCGACTTATCTCGCGCATACACCCCCACGTCAGCCGTGCGGGTCCCGTGTGCCCACATCCCTGGGGGGGATTTCTCCATGAGCCAGCAGTTCCAGCCGCCCGCGCCCGACGCCACGCCCCACTCCGCCGCCCCGGCCCCGGGCCCGTCCGGCGCCGACTTCCTGGCCCCGGCCCCGGCTCCGTTCCCGGCCCAGAGCGGCGCCTCGTTCCTGGCCCCGGCCCCGGCCCCGGCCCCGGCCCGCCCCGCCAACCTGGGCCTCGGCATCCTCGCCGCGTTCGTCGCGGCGCTGGCCGCCGCCGCGGCGTACGGCGGCATCATGAACGCCATCGACCGCGAGATCGGCTACGCCGCGGTCGGCGTCGGCGCCCTGGTCGGCTTCGCCGCGGGCAAGATCGGCGGCCGCAACCCGGTCCTGCCGGTCGTCGGCGCGGTCCTCGCGGTCGTCTCCGTATTCCTGGGCGAGCTGTTCTTCTACGCGCTCGCGGTCGCCGGGGCCGCCGGAGTCGGCCTGGGCGAGGTGCTGAGCTCGCTCGGCGTCTCCGGCCTGATCGACATCTGGAATGAGCAGGCGGACATCAAGAGCGTCCTCTTCCTGGCCCTCGGCGCCTTCACCGGATACGGCTCCGCCAAGAAGATCGGCGACTGAGGCAGCCCCTCACTCCCCTGCCCCGTATCCACGCCCGGACCACCGGACCGGGTACGGGGGTGGGTACGGGCCGCACCCTTCCCGACCCCCCGGTCCCGTGATCGAGGCCCGTCGGGCCCCCGGGCCCACATCCCTGTCGCCCGCGCGACCGCCGGTCATGTGGTCCCCGCGTGTCCGCTCGCCCCCCGCGCGGCCGGCCCGTGTACGAGCCCGCCGACCGCATCCCCGCCCTCGCCGACCCGCGCGCCCGCGTCCACCGCCAGGACCGGGACGCCGTCGCCGCGGCCTTCGCCGCGCTCGGCGACGAGGACGACCACGGCATCGCCAACCGGGTCGTCGGCGCACTGCACAACGCCGAGGCGTTCCTCCACGGGGCCATGGCGGGCGCCCCCGGGGACCCGCTCGTGCGGAGCCTGCTCGCCGAGCGGCTGATCCGGCTCGGCCGGGACCTGTGCAACAGCGCCCGCGCCCACGGCGTCACCCTCACCGCCGCCCTGGCCGTCCTGACGTGCGCGTTCGCTTTCCACGCGCACGCGCCCGAGCAGTCGGTCCATCCCCGCGGGCGACCAGGACTGGCGGCCGGTCAAGGCCGCCGCCCTCGTGAGCGCGGACTCTTCCGCCCTGTGCGTCGCCCAGGTGCGCCGCCGGGAGCGCAGCCGGGCCTGATCCGGTGGAACCGCCCCGGAGCCCGCCGATACCCCGACACGAGCCGCACCGGCCGCACGAGCCGCGCCGGCCACGAGCCGCCCCACCCCACGATGGCCCCCGCACGGGCCGAGGAGCAGCATGATCACCGAGAGCACCGTCGACGGAGTCCCCGTGCTCCTCGCCCACCAGCCCGGGCCGGTCACCGCCGGGCTGCTCTTCCGGGTCGGCCGCGCCGACGAGACCCTCGCCACGAGCGGCATCACCCGACTCGTCCGCCGCCTCGCCCTGCACCGGCTCGGCCCGGGCGACCCGTCCGGCGAGGACGGGTCCGCGCCCGCCTCGACGTTCACCCTGTTCCGGATCACCGGGTCCCCCGCCGAAGTGGCGGCCCACCTGAACGGTGTCTGTGCCGCGCTGCGCGACCTCCCCGTGGAAGGGCTGGAGACCGCGAAGGAGATCCTGCGCACCGCGCCCGCGGACCGCTCCCCCGACCACCTCGGCCGCTCCGCGCAGTGGCGCTACGGTTCCCGCTCCCACGGGCTCACCGGCTACGCCGAGGTCGGGCTCCCGCACCTCACGGCGGAGCAGGTGCGGGACTGGGCCCGTACCCGTTTCACGACCGGGAACGCCGTCCTGTGGATCACGGGCGACACCGTCCCTGAGGGCCTCGACCTCGCCCTGCCCGCCGGCGGCCGGCACCCCGCGCCCGAGCCCGCCTCGGCCCTGCCCGCGCTGCCCGCCCGGTTCCCGGGCGACGCGGGCTCGGTCACGCTGACCTCCGTACTGCCGCGCTCCACGGCCGCGAGCCTGCTGACCGGGGTCCTCGGCCGGGAGCTGCTGCGGGAACTGCACCAGGACGGCGGGTACGCCTACACGGCGACCGCGCGGTACCTGCCGCGCGACGCCCGCTCCGCGACCGTCGTCGCCCACGCCGAGGCGCTCCCGCAGCACCATGAGGCGATGGCCGGCGCCTTCGCGGACGTCCTCGCGAAGCTCCGCGCCGGCCGCGTCGACCCGTCCGCCCTGGAAGCCGTACGGGCCTCCGCGCTCGCGCGGCTCGACGCCCCCGGGCTCGCCGCGGCCCGGCTTCCGGACCGGGCCGCGGACCTGCTGCTGGGCCGCCCCCACCGCACGGTCGCCGAGGAGCGGGCCGAGATCGAGGCGGTCGGCGCGGAGGAGCTGCACGAGGTCGCGCGCGCCCTGTGGGCAGCCGCCCTGCTGCGGGCGCCCCGCGGGAGCATGGACGGGGCCGGGCTCGCGGCCGCGCCCACCGGGTCCGCGCAGGGGGTCGCGGGGCGGGCCCACCCGGCCCTGGACGATCCCGGCACGGTACTCACCGTGGGCACCGAGGGGGTGGGGCTGGCCGGCCCGGCCGGCCGGATCACCGTCCGCTACGCCGAGTGCTCGCTGGTGCAGGCCTACCCGGACGGCGCCCGCCACCTGGTCGGCCACGACGGGTTCACCCTCACCGTCGAGCCGACCCGCTTCGGGATCACCGCGGCCGAGCTGGCCCCGCTCGACGCGGGCGTCCCGCCCTCCGTGGTCCTCGCGATGCCGCCCCGCACCCCGGCCCGGGTCCCGCGCACCGCCCCGACCACTACGGCCCCGGCGCCCGCCCCGTGGTTCACCGTCCTGCTGTGGGTGCTCGGCCTCCCGGGCCTGATCATCGGAGCGTCCACGCTGTTCCTCGGCCTGGTCATGGGCGACGAGCACGGGCGGATCGCCTCGGACAACGCCTGGTTCCTGTTCAGGTGGCTGCTAGTCGCGGGCGCTTCCCTGATCCCCTGGGCCATCTGTCTGAGGCTCCGGAACTCGGGCAGGAAGTAGCCGCTCCCCCGGCGGAGCAATTCCTGCCGCCTTCCGGGAGGGCGACCGCATCCTGGCCTCCCTGGTGGTCGCCGAGACCCCCGGGACCGGACACCGGACGTGCCGGAGGGCCGGCGCCCCCTGTGGGGCGCCGGCCCTCCGGCACGCGTACGGAAGAACCGTCAGCGGCTGTGCTGCGAGTCCGCGATGGTGACCTCGACCCGCTGGAACTCCTTGAGCTCGCTGTAGCCGGTGGTGGCCATCGAGCGGCGCAGCGCGCCGAAGATGTTCATCGAGCCGTCCGGGGAGTGCGACGGGCCGGTGAGGATCTCCTCGGTGGTGCCGACCGTGCCGAGGTCGACCTTCTTGCCGCGCGGCACGTCCTCGTGGACGGCCTCCATGCCCCAGTGGAAGCCCTTGCCGGGCGCGTCCGTGGCACGGGCCAGCGGGGAGCCCATCATCACGGCGTCGGCGCCGCAGGCGACGGCCTTCGGGATGTCGCCGGACCAGCCCACGCCGCCGTCGGCGATGACGTGCACGTAGCGGCCGCCGGACTCGTCCATGTAGTCGCGGCGGGCCGCGGCCACGTCGGCGACGGCGGTGGCCATCGGGACCTGGATGCCCAGCACGTTGCGCGTGGTGTGCGCGGCGCCGCCGCCGAAGCCGACGAGGACACCGGCGGCGCCGGTCCGCATCAGGTGCAGGGCCGCGGTGTAGGTGGCGCAGCCGCCCACGATGACCGGGACGTCGAGCTCGTAGATGAACTGCTTGAGGTTCAGCGGCTCGGCGGCGCCGGAGACGTGCTCCGCCGACACGGTGGTGCCGCGGATCACGAAGATGTCCACGCCCGCGTCGACGACGGCCTTGGAGAACTCGGCCGTGCGCTGCGGGGAGAGCGCGGCGGCGGTGACGACACCGGAGTCGCGCACCTCCTTGATGCGCTGACGGATCAGGTCCGCCTGGATGGGAGCGGAGTAGATCTCCTGGAGACGGCGGGTGGCGGTCTCCTCGTCCAGCTCCGCGATCTCGTCGAGCAGCGGCTGCGGGTCCTCGTACCGGGTCCACAGGCCTTCGAGGTTCAGCACGCCGAGGCCGCCGAGCTCGCCGATACGGATGGCGGTCTGCGGGGAGACGACCGAGTCCATGGGGGCGGCCAGGAAGGGGAGCTCGAAGCGGTAGGCGTCGATCTGCCAGGCGATCGAGACCTCCTTCGGGTCCCGGGTACGGCGGCTGGGGACGATGGCGATGTCATCGAACGCGTACGCCCGGCGGCCGCGCTTGCCGCGCCCGATCTCGATCTCAGTCACGTGTGGTGGCCTTTCCTGTGGGTCTGCCCGTCCAGTATCCCCGAACCCCGGCGCGTCGCGTTCCGGTGACCGCTGTACGGACGCACGCACCGGGCACGCCGGAGGGGCGGACCCGCGCGGGCCCGCCCCTCCGGTACTGCTGAGCTACTGCTCCGATCAGCCCTTGCGGCTGTAGTTCGGGGCCTCGACCGTCATCTGGATGTCGTGCGGGTGGCTCTCCTTGAGCCCCGCCGAGGTGATCCGCACGAAGCGGCCCCGGTCCTGGAGCTCCGGCACCGTGCGGCCGCCGACGTAGAACATCGACTGGCGCAGACCGCCGACGAGCTGGTGCACCACCGCGGAGAGCGGGCCGCGGTACGGGACCTGGCCCTCGATGCCCTCGGGGATGAGCTTGTCGTCGCCGCCCACGCCCTCCTGGAAGTAGCGGTCCTTGGAGAAGGACTTGCGGTCGCCGCGGGACTGCATCGCGCCGAGCGATCCCATGCCGCGGTACGACTTGAACTGCTTGCCGTTGATGAACAGCAGCTCGCCCGGGGACTCCTCGCAGCCCGCGAGCAGCGAGCCGAGCATCACGGTGTCGGCGCCGGCGACGAGCGCCTTGGCGATGTCGCCGGAGTACTGGAGGCCGCCGTCGCCGATGACCGGCACGCCGGCCGCCTTGGCGGCGAGCGCGGCTTCGTAGATCGCGGTGACCTGCGGGACGCCGATGCCGGCGACGACGCGGGTGGTACAGATGGAGCCGGGGCCGACGCCGACCTTGATGCCGTCGCAGCCGGCGTCGATGAGGGCCTGGGCGCCGTCGCGGGTGGCGATGTTGCCGCCGATGACGTCGACCGTCGAGTTCGACTTGATCTTGGAGACCATGTCGCCGACGAGGCGGGAGTGGCCGTGGGCGGTGTCGACGACGATGAAGTCGGCGCCCGCCTCGATCAGGGCCTGGGCCCGCTCGTACGCATCGCCCGCGACACCGACGGCCGCGCCGACGAGCAGGCGGCCGTCCTTGTCCTTGGCGGCGTTCGGGTACTTCTCGGCCTTGACGAAGTCCTTGACCGTGATGAGGCCCTTGAGGAGGCCGGCCTCGTCGACGAGCGGCAGCTTCTCGATCTTGTGGCGGCGCAGCAGCTCCATGGCGTCCACGCCGGAGATGCCCACCTTGCCCGTGACCAGCGGCATCGGGGTCATGACCTCGCGCACCTGGCGGCTGCGGTCCGACTCGAAGGCCATGTCGCGGTTGGTGACGATGCCGAGCAGCTTGCCCGCCGGGTCGGTGACCGGGACGCCGGAGATGCGGAACTTCGCGCAGAGCTCGTCGGCCTCGCCCAGGGTCGCGTCGGGGTGGACCGTGATCGGGTCGGTGACCATGCCGGACTCGGAGCGCTTGACCAGGTCGACCTGGTTGGCCTGGTCGGCGATGGAGAGGTTGCGGTGCAGAACGCCGACGCCGCCCTGGCGGGCCATCGCGATGGCCATCCGGGCCTCGGTGACCTTGTCCATGGCGGCGGAGAGCAGCGGGACGTTCACGCGGACGTTGCGGGAGATGAGCGAGGAGGTGTCGATGGCGTCCGGGGACATGTCCGACGACCCGGGGAGCAGCAGCACATCGTCATAGGTGAGGCCGAGCGTGGCGAATTTGTCGGGCATCCCAGTCGAGTCGCTGCCGTTCACAGTCATGACACCTTCCAAGATGGTCTTGCTCAGCGCGGATGTCCATGCTAACGGGATCGCGACGCCTCTCATTCCACCACCAAGATCAAGGCCAAGGTTCGTAGTTTCCTACGAGAAAAACCCCGTACGGCCTACTGCTCGGCGAGCGCACGGAGCCGGCTCAGCGCCCGGTGCTGGGCGACGCGCACCGCCCCGGGGGACATTCCGAGCATCTGCCCGGTCTCCTCGGCGGTCAGCCCGACGGCCACGCGCAGCACGAGGAGCTCGCGCTGGTTCTCCGGAAGGTTGGCGAGCAGCTTCTTGGCCCAGGCGGCGTCGCTGCTCAGCAGCGCGCGCTCCTCCGGACCCAGGGAGTCGTCGGGCCGTTCCGGCATCTCGTCGGAAGGCACGGCCGTACTGCCCGGATGGCGCATCGCGGCCCGCTGGAGATCGGCGACCTTGTGCGCGGCGATGGCGAAGACGAAGGCCTCGAAGGGGCGGCCGGTGTCGCGGTAGCGCGGCAGGGCCATCAGGACGGCGACGCAGACCTCCTGCGCCAGGTCCTCCACGAAGTGACGAGCGTCACCCGGAAGTCGCGACAGGCGGGAGCGGCAGTAGCGGATGGCCAGGGGGTGCACGAAGGCGAGCAGATCGTGGGTGGCCTGCTCGTCGCCTTCCACCGCACGGCGTACGAGCGCGCTGACGGTGCCGTCGCCGCTGTTGCGGGAGGCGCCGCCGCCACCTGTGGTGGCGGGTGCCCCCGGGGCCTCGTCGTCGCGCATCAATCCATGGTGCCTTGGTGCCGGGGCATTCGCGGCACTGCGGCCCGTGTTGTGCGTCGAAGCGTTATGCGTCGACGGATTGTGCGGGGTGGGTGCACCGGAACTCATGCTCTGGCCCCTCCCCTCCCGCTCGGCCGAATCGTCCCCGCGGCGACATCTCCAGGATGCGCCACACCCTCAAGCATGCGGCATCGCGCCCGAAGCGACACGTCCCCCGGATTGTGCACCGTCAATCCCCGGCGCGCACCAGGGTGCGGCGGATCGGACCGCGGGAGATTGCGGAGGGCGGCCGGGACCGCGGGAGGTTCCCCGGGGGCGGCCGGTCCTGCGGGACCCGGGCGGGCCGGCCCGCCCGCGGCACCGCCGGCCGGTGAGGGCCGGCGGTCGCGCGGTCAGCGGACCAGGCCCCAGCGGAACCCGAGTGCCACGGCGTGCGCCCGGTCGGACGCGCCCAGCTTCTTGAACAGCCGGCGGGCATGGGTCTTGACCGTGTCTTCGGAGAGGAAGAGCTCGCGCCCGATCTCCGCATTGGACCGGCCGTGGCTCATGCCCTCCAGCACCTGGATCTCGCGCGCGGTGAGCGTGGGCGCGGCGCCCATCTCGGCCGAGCGGAGCCGGCGCGGGGCCAGCCTCCAGGTCGGGTCGGCGAGTGCCTGGGTGACCGTGGCCCGCAGTTCGGCGCGCGAGGCGTCCTTGTGCAGATAGCCCCGGGCGCCGGCGGCGACCGCGAGGGCCACGCCGTCCAGGTCCTCGGCGACCGTCAGCATGATGATGCGGGCGCCGGGGTCGGCCGAGAGCAGCCGGCGAACCGTCTCCACACCGCCGAGCCCGGGCATCCGGACATCCATCAGAATCAGGTCGGATCGGTCGGCACCCCAGCGGCGGAGGACTTCCTCGCCGTTGGCAGCCGTCGTCACACGCTCGACGCCGGGCACGGTGGCAACCGCGCGACGGAGCGCCTCTCGGGCAAGCGGGGAGTCGTCGCAGACGAGGACGGATGTCATGACCGCCCTCCGCAGCTGCTGATGCGCGTCACCTTGAGCCTCCAGGCTGGTACGTATCGTCACCTGTGCGGTCGATGCCCCCGGACACCTGTCCGAGAACTTCTTGGTTCAACCGCCTTCGCACTCTCAACGATGGTCACTCGAAAGAGTTACGGGTCGGACGGACACCTTCGGCACTCTACGTGAGGAAGCGAACACGAGGCAGGAGCCACTCACCGCGTGTCCTCCAGATGACGGTATGCCCTATTTGGCGGCTTTCCTTCCGTTTGGCACATGTCTGAGGCTAGATTCGCCCATGAGTCATATTTACATCTACTACGACAGTAGGTGTGGAGACATGGACCGTATCCGCCTCAGTACCGGCACCAAGAGGACTACCAATGGCAGATTTCTCCCGCCTCCCCGGACCGAACGCCGACCTCTGGGACTGGCAGCTGCTGGCTGCCTGCCGCGGGGTCGACAGCTCCCTCTTCTTCCACCCGGAAGGCGAGCGGGGCGCGGCCAGGAGCGCGCGCGAGACCTCGGCTAAAGAGGTCTGCATGCGATGCCCGGTGCGTTCTGAATGCGCCGCGCACGCACTCGCCGTCCGCGAGCCCTACGGGGTGTGGGGCGGCCTCACCGAGGACGAACGCGAAGAACTGATGGGCCGCGCCCGCCATCGCCTGATCCCGGCGACGACCGCCATCGGACCGAGCACGCCGATCGCTCCGCACTGACCGGGATCCACCCGAAACGCCCGAAGGAACGTTTCCTCGATCCCATCGGCACCACGCATCACCGGCACGCCCCGGCGTGTCGCGTATCCGACCGGGCTGCCACCCGACCGGCCGTACCGCCGTACGGTCCTTCGCGTGGCGGCCCCGTCGGGCCACCCGGCCCATCGGCACCGGGCCGTCTGCGCCCGGCCGTCGCCCCCCGGCGGTCCGCCCCGGACCGTCAGCGCCGGGCGGCCCGCTCCAGCTGGGTCAGGGTCGCGGCCACCGCCGGGACCCGCGCCAGGTCGGGCAGGGTCAGGGCGACGACCTCCCGCTCGACGGCCGGTTCCACGACGAGGGTGCTCACGCCCTTGGCCCGTACGGACTCCACCGCGAGCTCCGGCAGCACCGCGACCCCGAGCCCGGCCCCGACCAGGCCGACCACGGCCGGGTAGTCGTCGGTGGCGAAGTCGATGCGCGGGGTGAACCCCGCGGCCTCGCACACCTCCACCAGATGGCGGCGGCAGCGCGGACAGCCCGCGATCCAGGGCTCGTCGGCCAGCTCCGCCATGCCCACCCGCTCCGCCCCCGCCAGCCGGTGCCCCTCGGGAACCAGTCCGACGAGCCGGTCGGTCAGCAGCGGCCGGACCACGAGGTCCTCCCACTCGGACGCCGATCCGGAGGCGCCGCCGTAGCGGAAGGCCAGCGCGAGATCGCAGTCGCCCTCGCGCAGCATCTCCACCGAGCGCGGCGGCTCCGCCTCGACCAGCGAGATCCGGGTCCCCGGATGCTCGGCCCGCATCGCCGCGAGCGCGGTCGGCACCAGCGTGGAACTGCCGCTGGGGAAGGAGACCAGCCGGACCCGGCCGGCCCGCAGCCCGGCGATGGCCGCGACCTCCTCCTCCGCGGCCGTCAGCCCGGCGAGGATCCCCGCGGCGTGCCGGACCAGCGCCTCACCGGCCTGGGTGAGGCGCATTTCGCGCCCGGTGCGGATCAGCAGCGGGGTGCCGGCGGACTGTTCCAGCGCCTTCATCTGCTGGGAGACGGCCGGCTGCGTGCAGCCGAGCTCGCGGGCGGCGGCGGAGAAGGACCCGGTTCCGGCGACAGCGCGCAGAACTCGGAGATGACGTGCCTCGATCACCCTTCGAGCATAAGGGGCACTTTGATGTCGGCGCGAATAATCCCCGGCCGCCTTTGAGGCCATTCGGCTAGCTTGGTGGCATGCATCTGATCTCCGTGAACCTCGGCCGCGCGACGGCCGTCGACTACACCGACGCCCCGGACGGGCTGACCGGTCACGGCAAGATCCCCGCGCCTGGCCCCGTACGGGTCTTCGCGCCGGGCCCCAAGGGCGTCGGCGCGAGCGGCGTCGAAGGGGACGACGTCTGCCATCTGCGCCATCACGGCGGGGACCACCAGGCCGTGTACGCGTACGCCCGCGAGGACCTGGAGTGGTGGGAGCTCGAACTCGGCCGCGAACTGCCCGGCGGGATCTTCGGCGAGAACTTCACCACCGCCGGCCTCGACGTGAACGGCGCGCTGCTCGGCGAGCGCTGGCAGGTGGGCCCCGACCTGCTCCTGGAGGTGGCCTCGGCCCGCATCCCGTGCCGCACCTTCCAGGGGATGCTCGGCGAGAAGTCCTGGGTCAAGCGGTTCACCCAGGAGGCCCGGCCGGGCGCCTACCTGCGGGTCCTGCGGGAGGGATCGGTCTCCCCCGGCGACACCATCGAGGTCGTGCACCGCCCGGACCACGAGGTGACGGTGGAGTTCTGGTTCCGTGCCTTCACCACCGAGCGGGACCTGCTGCCGCGCACGCTGGCGGCGGGCGACGCCCTGGAGCCGGAGGCCCGGGACAAGGCACTGGCCCATGTGGAGAAGTACGGGAACCAGGACGGCTAGGTTGCGCGTATGACGACTGCGTTGATTACGGGATCCACGGCGGGCATCGGCGCCGCCTTCGCCCGGCGGCTCGCCGCCCAGGGGCACAACCTCGTCCTGGTGGCCCGGGACACCAAGCGGCTCGGCGAGCAGGCCACGGAGCTGCACGACCGGCACGGGATCGAGGCCGAGGTGCTGGCCGCCGATCTCTCCACCGAGGAGGGCATCACGGCCGTCGAGGAACGCCTCGCCGACCGCAAGCACCCGGTGGACCTGCTGGTCAACAACGCGGGCTTCGGCAACAAGGGCCGCTACCTCGAAGTCTCCATGGCCGACGAGCTGACCATGCTGAAGGTCCACATCGAGGCCGTGCTGCGGCTGACCTCGGCGGCCGTGGAGCCGATGCGCTCGCGCGGGCGCGGCGGCGTGATCAACGTGGCCTCGGTGGCCGCCTTCCTGCCGCGCGGCACCTACGGGGCGAGCAAGGCCTGGGTCGTGCAGTTCACCCAGGGCGCGGCGAAGGACCTGGCCGGCTCGGGCGTACGGCTGATGGCGCTGTGCCCGGGCTTCGTGCGCACCGAGTTCCACGAGCGGGCCGGCATGGGCACGGACAACATCCCCGGCTGGATGTGGCTCGACGCCGACAAGCTGGTGGCGGCGGCCCTGGCCGATCTGGCGCGGGGCAAGACGGTGTCGATCCCGGACCCGCGGTACAAGGCCCTGATGGGTCTGGTGAAGGTGGCGCCGCGGGGCCTGCTCGGCGGGGTGTCCTCGCGTACGGGACGCAAGTACGGCCCCCAGTAAGCGATGGGCCCGTGGTGGTGACCTGTGAGTAAACGCGGCATATGGGTGAAATCTCCCTAGACTGGATGTGTCCCATCCAGCGCGGGAGGCGACGCGATGACATTCGTACAAGTGATCGATTATGAGACCAAGCGCTTCGACGAGATGAACAGTCTCATCGACCGCTATGCCGAGCAGACCGCCGGCAAGCGCACGGTCACCCACACGCTCATCGGCAGGGACCGCGACTCCAAGACCCACTATGTGGACCTCGTCGAATTCCCCTCGTACGAAGAGGCCATGAGGAACTCTCAACTCCCGGAAACCGACCGGATGTTCCAGGAGATGGTGGCACTCATCGACGGAATGCCGAAGTTCATGAACCTCGACGTGGTCCGGGACGAGTACCTCAACAAGCTCGTCGTGAACCGCTTCTTCGAAGAGGTCGTGGGCAAGGGCAATTTCGACGTCGTCGAGGAGTGCGTCGCGGCGGACTACATCAGCCACGACATCATGGACAGCGCCGGCGAGGGCAACGGCCGCGAGGGCGTCCGCAAGACCGTCGGCATGTGGCGGGACGCCTTCGACATGAGCATGGACATGACGCGGCAGATCGCCGAAGGCGACTGCGTCACCACGCTGTGGGACTGGAAGGGCACCCACACGGGCGAGTTCATGGGGGTCGCGCCGACCGGCCGGGAATTCACCATGTCGGGCTGTACGACCTGCCGGATCGAGGACGGCCAGATCGCCGAGGACTGGTGGTACTACGACGCCCCGGGCCTGATGCGCCAGATGGGCATGATGCCCGGCTAGCGGACGATGCCCTGATCGCACACGAAGACGAAAAGGCCCCGGTCACCACCGCTTGGCAGCGGTGACCGGGGCCTTTCCGTTTCTACCCGTGCTTACTGACGAGGTCAGTGGCTGTGGCCGTGGCCACCGTGGCCGTGACCGGCGTCGCCCTCGTCGTCGGCCGGCTTCTCGACGACCAGGGTCTCGGTCGTGAGCAGCAGCGACGCGATGGAAGCGGCGTTCTCCAGGGCGGAGCGGGTGACCTTGACCGGGTCGATGACGCCGGCCTTGACCAGGTCGCCGTACTCGCCGGTGGCGGCGTTGAAGCCCTGGCCCTTCTCGAGCTCGGCGACCTTCGCGGTGATGACGTAGCCCTCGAGGCCGGCGTTCTCCGCGATCCAGCGCAGCGGCTCGACGGCGGCGCGGCGCACGACCGCGACACCGGTGGCCTCGTCGCCCGACAGGCCGAGGTTGCCCTCGAGCACCTTCACGGCGTGGACGAGAGCGGAGCCACCGCCGGAGACGATGCCCTCCTCGACCGCGGCGCGGGTCGCCGAGATGGCGTCCTCGAGACGGTGCTTCTTCTCCTTGAGCTCCACCTCGGTGGCGGCGCCGACCTTGATGACGCAGACGCCGCCGGCGAGCTTCGCCAGGCGCTCCTGCAGCTTCTCGCGGTCCCAGTCCGAGTCGGTGGACTCGATCTCGGCCTTGATCTGGTTGACGCGGCCGAGGACCTCGTCGGAAGAGCCGCCACCGTCGACGATGGTGGTGCTGTCCTTGGAGATCGTGACGCGGCGGGCGGAGCCCAGTACGTCCAGACCGGCCTGGTCGAGCTTGAGGCCGACCTCCTCGGCGATGACGGTGGCACCGGTGAGGGTGGCCATGTCCTGGAGCATCGCCTTGCGGCGGTCACCGAAGCCGGGCGCCTTGACGGCGACGGCGTTGAAGGTGCCACGGATCTTGTTGACGACGAGGGTGGAGAGCGCCTCGCCCTCGACGTCCTCGGCGATGATCAGGAGCGGCTTGGAGGCGCCGGCCTGGATGACCTTCTCGAGCAGCGGCAGGAGGTCCTGGATGGAGGAGATCTTGCCCTGGTTGATCAGGATGTACGGGTCATCGAGGATGGCCTCCATACGCTCCTGGTCGGAGACCATGTACGGGGACAGGTAGCCCTTGTCGAAGGCCATGCCCTCGGTGAACTCGAGCTCCAGGCCGAAGGCGTTGGACTCCTCGACGGTGATGACACCGTCCTTGCCGACCTTGTCCATCGCCTCGGCGATGAGGTCACCGACCTGCTGGTCCTGCGCGGAGAGCGCGGCCACGGCGGCGATGTCGGACTTGTCCTCGATCGGACGGGCGGTCGCGAGGAGCTCCTCGGACACGGCCTTGACCGCGGCGTCGATGCCCTTCTTCAGGGCGGCCGGGGAAGCACCCGCGGCGACGTTGCGCAGACCCTCGCGGACCAGCGCCTGCGCCAGGACGGTGGCGGTGGTGGTGCCGTCACCCGCGACGTCGTTGGTCTTGGTCGCGACCTCCTTGACGAGCTGCGCGCCAAGGTTCTCGTACGGGTCGTCGAGCTCGACCTCACGCGCGATGGTGACACCGTCGTTCGTGATGGTGGGAGCGCCGAACTTCTTGTCGATGACGACGTTGCGGCCCTTGGGACCGATCGTCACCTTGACGGTGTCGGCAAGCTTGTTGACGCCACGCTCAAGGGCGCGACGGGCGTCCTCGTCAAACTTGAGAATCTTCGGCATGGGAGCGGTTCAGCCCTCTCGTTGCTATCCCCGGCCGCTCACCGCGACCGCCTGTCTAGAACGAACTACGCCCCTCGCCGCCCGGCATCAGCAGGGGTGACCAGGGGCGTAGCTCAAAGCAAAACTGGAGAAGTGATTACTTCTCGACGATCGCGAGCACGTCGCGGGCCGAGAGGACGAGGTACTCCTCGCCGTTGTACTTCACTTCGGTGCCGCCGTACTTGGAGTACAGGACGACGTCGCCGACGGTGACGTCCAGCGGGAGACGCTGGCCGTCCTCGAAGCGACCCGGACCCACGGCGAGGACGACGCCCTCCTGGGGCTTCTCCTTCGCGGTGTCCGGGATGACCAGGCCAGAGGCCGTGGTCTGCTCGGCGTCGAGCGGCTGGACCACAATGCGGTCCTCGAGCGGCTTGATGGCAACCTTGGAGCTGGTGGTCGTCACGATCTGACCTTCCGCTTCGGAGATCCGGGGTTAATTGTCTGAGGTGGCGACCAGGTCGATCCGTCGTCGCGGGTGCCGGATCCGTCTGTCGCCGTGTTGGCACTCACCAGGGGCGAGTGCCAGACGCGAGACTATTCCGGGGATTAGCACTCGGTCAAGCGGAGTGCCAGAACGCGCCGCTGGGTTTGGCGGTGGGGGCGGCTGCGCGGGGGCCTCTCGGGGTGCCCCCGATCCCCCGAAATCCGCGGCACCGCTGCCGGGGACTCTGTCCCCGGACCCCTGCGCCTCAAACGCCGGCGGGGCTGGGGTTGGCCTGGGCGCTGGGCTTGCTGCGTGGGGTGGGGCGGTGCCGGGGGCGGGGTGGGGTGTTGGCCTGGACTGCATGATTTAGGCGCCCTGACCCCTACGTTCGACAGTTTTGGCTTCCTTTAGCGCCACAAATCACGCTCTACGTCCAGGCCAACACCCCACCCCGCCCCCGTCCCCGCCCCTGCCGCAGCCCCCGCCCCCGGGCGGGGGGACATTCGACCCCGGGCGGGGGCATCCGACCCTGGCCGAGGGGATATCCAGTCCAGGTCGGGAACATCCGGTCCAGGTCGGGGGCGTCCGGTCCCGGCTGGGGGCGTCCGGTCCCGGCTGGGCGGATCATCGACCTCCGCGGGACGGGTCATCGACCCTGGCTGGGCGGGTCATCGACCTCGCCGTACGGGCCGTCGGCCCCGGCTGGGCGGGCCGTCAACTCCGCCGTGCGGGGCGTGGACCCCGCCGTGTGGGGCGTCGACCCCGCTGTGCGGGCCGTCGACCCTGACTGACTGGGTCGTCTACCCCGGTGGGCCGTCTCCTGCGCTCAGCCGGGGTTTGCTTTTCAGCCGTCCGGCGTTTGAGGACCGGGTACTGGCGGGGAGCGGGGGCCGGCGGTGCGCCGGGCGGTTCCCCGAAGCCC
>NZ_JBHXKA010000087.1:0-33869 GCF_042722885.1 Streptomyces sp. NPDC058401 | reverse complement strand
GCGTCCGTTTGCTGCCCGCGGCTCAGGAAGCGGGCGTGAACTTCGTCGCGGCGGGTGCCGCGGTGGCCTCCTTGACCACCTTCATGCCGCCCGGGACCGTCGCGTCGGGCTTCAGGATCACGCTCTGCCGGGTGGAGGGGGCCTTCGGGTCCGAGAAGTCGTGGGTGATGCCGAAGCCGTTGTCGTAGGACTTCAGGCTCAGCAGGGCGGCCCGGATCCCCTCGCGGGTCAGGTCCTTGTCGGCGCAGGCCTTCTTCAGGACCTCCCCGAACAGGGCGCCGGCGCTGAAGCCGGCCACCACGCCGTTGTCCAGGCCCGAGTCCGGGAACTCCGCCTTGTAGGCGGCGGCAAGGGCGGCCGGTGCCGCTTCGGCCGATCCGATCGGCAGGGCCGAGGAGGCGACGTAGTAGTCCTTCTGCAGGGCCGCGCCCGCCGGGGTGGCCAGGAGCTGCGGTGCGAAGGCCGAGTTGTTGCCGACGAACGGGACGTTCCAGCCGCCCGCCGCGGCGACTCCGACGAGCGAGGCCGCCTGGCGGGGGCCGGCGCTGATGACCACGGCCTTGACCCCGGCCTGCTTGAGGGCGGCGACCTGGGCCGTCATATCGTTGTCGGTCGGCTTGATCTTCTGCTCGACGACGGTCAGCCCGGCCTCCGCGGCGATGGCCTTGGAACCGGTCAGCGCGTTCTCGCCGTAGTCGCCCTCGAAGTAGACGTGGCCGATCTTGTCGCCCGACGCGATCCGCTTCTGGTCGAGGAGGAACCCGACCGCGTTGATCGTCTCGACGTCGTACGTCGCGCCCACGGTACGGATGTACGGGCTGCCGAGCAGGGAGGCGGACCAGGCCTGCGGGATGACCAGCCCCTTGTCCTTTCCGTCGATCCGCTGCTTGACGGCGGCGACGAACGGGGAGCCGATGAACTGGGCGAAGCCCAGCACCGAGGGCTCCAGCTCGGTGTAGGCGGCGAGGGCCTTCTGCGGGTCGTAGCCGTGGTCGCGGACCGTGAGCTCGATCGTGCGGCCGCAGATGCCGCCCGCCGCGTTGGTCTGCTTGACCCACAGCTGCTGGGCCTGGGTGACGCTCTTGCCGAGGGAGGCGTAGACGCCGGTCATGTCGGTGAGCGCGCCGAGCTTGATGGTCTTGTCGCTCACCCCGGGTCCGGCCTTCACTCCGCCCGCGGCGGGCTTGTCCCCGTCCGCGGCGGGCTTGGCCTTGCCGCTGCACCCGGCGGCGCCGGTGAGGACGAGTGCGACCGCCAGGACCGCGGCGGCGTGCCTTCTTCCGTTCACGTTCGCTCCTTCGGGGGTGTGGTGCCGGTCCGGGTCCGGACCATCCGGGTGATGCCGGTGAGACCGCCGGGCAGGAACAGGACGGCCACGACGACGGCCGCTCCGTACAGGTACCGGGAGGCCTCGCCCGGCGAGACCCCGCCGGTTCCGGGGGCGGAGACCAGCGGGAGGGCGTCGCTGTAGCGGGTGAGGAGTTGGGGCAGGAGGGAGACGAAGACGGCGCCCACGACGGCGCCGACGACGGTGCCGAGGCCGCCGATCACGATCATGGCGAGGTACTCCAGGGAGAGCACCATGCCGAAGTAGTCGGGCACGGTGCGCTGGAAGACCAGGGCGAGCAGGACACCGGCGAGCCCCGCGTACATGGACGACAGGACGAAGACGGCGGCCCGGTACCGGGCGACCGGCACGCCCATCACCCCGGCGGCGATGCTGTGGTCGCGCAGGGCGTTCATGGCCCGGCCGGGCCGGCCCCGCAGGACGCCGCGGGCGAACAGGGCGCCGCCGAGGAGGGCGGCGAGGGCGACGTACCAGAGCTTCTCCGCCGACTGGAAGGGCACGGCGGCGATGACGGTCTCGGTGTCGTCGAAGGTGAATCCGAGGAGGGACAGCGGCTCCACCTCGCGGCCGTTGAACCCGCCGGTGAGGCTGGTGGCGTTGAACAGCACGTGCTGGCCGATGAAGATCAGCGCGAGCGTGGCGATGCCGAGGTACGCGCCGCGCAGGCGGCCGGCGATGGGGCTGAAGAGGCCGCCCGCCGCCCCGGCGAGGGCGACGGCCAGGACCGCGGCGAGCCAGCTGGGCAGGCCGAGTCCGACCAGCGTGTGGCCGCCCGCCGTGCTGCCGTCCCCGGCGAGCGCGCAGTACCCGTAGGCGCCGACGGCGAGGAAGAAGGCGTGGCCCATCGACAGCTGGCCGGTGGCTCCGGTGAGCAGGTTGAGCCCGATGGCCCCGATGGCGGCGGCGATGGCGAACAGGCCGGCCTGGAGCCAGAACCGGTCGAGGTAGAACGGCAGCGCGAGGAGCACCAGGACGGCGGCTGCCACCAGCACGTTCCGGGCGCCGAGCAGCCGGGTCCGCGGGGCCGCGACCGGGGCGACGGCCCCGGGATGCAGCACGGGGCTGCGGGTGTCAGACACGGGCGAGCTCCTTCGTGCCGAAGAGTCCGGCGGGACGGATCAGCAGGACCGCGACCATCACCAGGTACGGGGCCAGGTCGCCGATGCCCCGGCCGAGGAAGGTCAACTGGCTCTGGTAGCCGGTGGCCAGTGCCTCGGTGACGCCCACGATCAGGCCTCCGGCCAGGGCGCCGGAGGTGGAGTCGAGGCCGCCGAGGATCGCGGCCGGGAAGGCCTTCAGGGCGGCGAGGGACGTGGCCCGCTCCAGACCGGGGGTGGGGAAGACGGTCAGGAAGAGCGCGGCGACGGCGGCCAGCGCCCCGGCCACGGCCCACGCGGCGAGCGAGACGCGGCCCAGCCGTACGCCCATCAGTGCGGCCGTCTCCGGCTGCTCGGCGGCGGCGCGCATGGCCACGCCCCAGGAGGTGTGCCGGAACACGAGCAGGAAGACGGTGATGAGCAGTCCGGCGGTGAGGATGGCGGCGATCCGGGTCTGGGGCACGGTGACGGCGCCGAGGTGGACCACGCGGTCGCCCCACGGGTCGCCGAGCGCGAGCACGTCGGTGCCCAGGCGCCGGGTGAGGTCGGTGATGAGCAGGATGTCGACGCCGATGGTGACGATGGCGAGCACGCTCTGGTCCTGGCCCCGGTAGCGCCGCATCACCAGGAACTCGATCGCCGCCCCCACGGCGGCCGCCGAGAGGGCGCCGGCCAGGAGCGCGCCCCAGAATCCGAGTTCCTCGTGCAGGGTCGCGGTGACGTATCCGCCGGCCAGGAGCAGGGAGGCGTGGGCGAAGTTGACCACTTCGGTGGCTTTGAAGATGACCACGAAGCCGAGGGCGATCAGGGCGTAGACGGAGCCCATGGAGAGCCCGCCGAGGAGCAGTTCGAGGAAGGTGGTCATGCGGCCGGTTCCTCCTCTCCGAGGTACGCGCGGACCACCGCGGGGTCGTTCTGCACCTGTGCGGGAGTCCCGCCGCCGATGCGTCTGCCGAAGTCGAGTACGGTCACCGCGTCCGCGAGCCGCATCACCACCCCCATGTCGTGTTCGACCAGCACGATCGAGATGCCGAGGCCGTCACGGACCCCCGCGATGACGGCGGCCGTGCGCTGCCTCTCGTCGGCGGTCATGCCGGCGACGGGTTCGTCGAGGAGCAGCAGCCTGGGCTCCATGCACAGGGCTCGGGCCAGCTCGACGAGTTTCTGCTTTCCGTACGGGAGCGAGCCGGCGGGCGCCGAGAGGTCGCCCTCCAGCCCGACGAACTCGGCGATCTCCCGGACGCGTTCGCGGTGCCGGCGGTCCTCGCGCGCGGCGGCGGGCAGCCGTAGTCCCGCGGCCAGGAAGCCGGTCCGCATCAGCCGGTGGCGCCCCAGCAGGAGGCTGTCGGCGACGGTGGTGTGCGGGGGCAGGGCCAGGTTCTGGAAGGTGCGGGCGATGCCGAGGGCGGCGACGGCGTGCGGGGCGAGGCCGGTGAGTTCGGCGGCGCCGAAGCGGACGCTTCCGCCGGTGGCCCGGTAGACCCCGGAGAGCACGTTGAAGCAGGTGGACTTGCCCGCTCCGTTGGGTCCGATGACGGCGTGCACGCTGCCGGGGTCCACCGTGAAGGACACCGAGTCGAGCGCGGTCAGGCCGGAGAAGCGGACGGTGACGTCGGTGACGGTGAGCTGCGGCGGGGCTGCGTGTGCCGGAGGGGCTGCGTGCGGAGGCTGGGCGGCGTGCGGCGGCAGGGCGGCGTGCGCGTTCATGCCGACCACCGGCGCAGTTCCCGCCGTGCCCCGGCGGTGGCCGCCTCGGGCTCCGCCTCGTCGGTGATGCCGAGGTAGCGGCGGCGTACCTCGTCCGAGGCGGCCAGCTCGGCGGCCGGGCCGTCGAGGGTGACCTCGCCGACCTCCAGGACGTAGGCGTGGGAGGAGAGCCGCAGGGCGAGGGCGGCGTTCTGTTCGACGAGGAGGACCGAGGCGCCGGAGGCGTTGATCTCGGTGATGGTCTCGGCGATGGTGGCGGCCATCTTGGGGGCCAGCCCGAGGGTGGGTTCGTCGAGCAGCAGCAGCCGCGGGCGGGCCATCAGGGCCCGGCCGAGGGCGAGCATCTGCTGTTCGCCGCCGGACAGCAGTCCGGCCCGCTGCCGTGCCCGCTGGGCCAGTACGGGGAACAGCTCGTGCACCCGGGCCAGGGAGCGGGCCGTGTCGGCGCGGGATCCCGCACGGCCGCCGAGGGCTCCGGCGCGCAGGTTGTCCGCGACGGTCATCCGGGTGAACACCTTGCGCCCTTCCGGTACTTGCACCACACCGGCGGCGACGACCCGGTCCGCGGTGAGCCCGTCCAGCGGCCGGCCGTCGAAGGTGACGCTCCCGCCCGTGACGGCTCCCCGGTGGAACCCGAGCGTCCGGGACACCGCGCGCAGCAGCGTCGACTTCCCGGCGCCGTTCCCGCCGAGTACGACGACCACCGCGCCGGCGGGCACGTCGAGCGATACGGAGCGCAGTGCCCGGACCGGCCCGTAGCCGATGGACAGCGCACGCACTTGTAGCGAACCCACGTCCTCTCCTTCCTCTGGGCAGCCTTGTGCTGGCGCACAGACCAGCACCGGGCCGGGGCGGGCGTCCACGGGCGGAAGCGGAATCGCTGCCGATGACCAGCCCGGACAGGAGGGTGTTGTGCACGCGCACAGACCTGTCGCGCGGGCCCCTTACGGCGGCGGAGCCGGGGTGACATCCTCGGCGGCCATGGGTGGACGTGGACGCAGAACGCGCACGGAACAGGAGTGGTCGGTCCTGGTGTCGGCGGCGGACGTACTGATCGCCGACATCCCCGGGCTCACCGACCAGCTCATCAGGGACCTGGCGAAGCACTCGCCGCTGTTCGACCTGGCCGTACCGCGGGACGAACACTGGCAGCAGGTCAGCGAGGCCATGCACTACGGGATCGAGGCCTTCGCCGCGTCCCGGTCCGTCCCGCGCAAGGACCTCGCGTACGCGGAGGAACTGGGCCGGCGGCGGGCCGAACAGGGGCTGCCGCTGGACCTGCTGCTCTACGCGTACCGCAGGGCGGGCCGGCTGACCTGGGACGCGCTGCTGGACATCGTCACCGAGAAGGAGCCGGAGGCGCTGCCCGTACTGGCCCGCGCGGCCGGGGCCATGTGGGCGGGGATCGAGCAGCAGGCGGCCGCGACCGCGGAGGCGTACCGCACCGCGGAGGTGGAGATGCGCCGGCGCAGCGACGAGCGGGCGCAGGCCCTGCTGGACGCCCTGCTGGAGGGGGACACGGCGCCGGCGCTGGCCGCGCAGGTGGCGCTGGCCCTGGACCTGCCGGAGCAGGGGCGGTACGCGGTGGTGGTGCTGCCGGCCGACCGCGGCGACTCGGTGCACCGGGTGGTGACGGCGGGCGGGATGCGGCTGTTCTGGCGGATGCGCACGGAGCGGGAGCTGGCCGTGGTGGCGCTGGGCGACTCCTCGCCGGCCGAGCTGGCGGCGGAGCTCGCGGACCGCTGCCCGGGGCCGGGCGGGATCAGCCCGGTGGTGGACGGACTGGCCGAACTGGGCCGGGCCCGGCGGCTGGCGGAGACGGCGCTGCGGACCTGCGGGCCGGACGAACGGGTGCTGGTGCGGCTGGCCGACCGGCTGCCCACGGCCCTGGTGGTGCGCCAGCCCGAGCTGTCGGCCGAGCTGGTCCAGGCGGTGCTCGGCCCGCTGCTGGACCTGGATCCGGCGGACCGGGCGATGCTGCTGGAGACCCTCGACGCCTGGCTGGCGGCGGAGGGTTCGGCGGGCCGCGCGGCGAGCCGCCTGTACTGCCACCGCAACACTGTCTTCAACCGCCTGCGCCGGCTGGAACACCTGACGTCGAAGTCCCTGTCCCGCCCGCGGGACCTCATCGCGCTGACCCTGGCGCGGGACGCGTACCGGCTGTCGGGCGGCTGACGGGGGCGTGGGCGGTGGCGGTGGCGCCCGGCCGGCCGGGTCCTCGGGCGGCGGGCCCGGGCCGTCTCGTCCGTCGGCGAGACCGGTGGTTCCGCCGATGTGCGTACCCGGGGCGCGCGCTGACAGTGGTCCGGCCAGCGCAAGCGGCGGGACCGACTCATCGGCGGGCTGCACGGACCTCGGCACGGAGCCGGGTACCGAACCTCACCGGGCCGGCTCCGCCACGACCGAGAGGACGACTCCGTCGTGCAGCAGCAACGCTTCGAGAACGCCCACCAGGCACACCAGGCCCACTCCGACCGCGGCCCCGCCGGTACGAGGGGCCGGTCCGCCGACCCCACCGACCCCGCCGACCCGGTCGGCGGCGGGAGGCGGCTCCGTTCGCTCGGGTCCGCACTGGCGGCGCTCGTGACGATCGGCGCGATCGCCACGTTCACGGCGTCCGGGGCGCAGGCCTCGGCGGCCAACCCCTACGAGCGGGGCCCCGCACCCACCAACTCGAGCATCGAGGCCCTCCGCGGCCCGTACGCGGTGTCCCAGACCGATGTCTCCCCGCTGGGGGTCACCGGCTTCGGCGGCGGCACCGTCTACTACCCCACGTCCACCGCGGACGGGACCTTCGGCGCCGTGGTGATCTCACCCGGCTTCACCGCCTACCAGTCGTCGATCGCCTGGCTGGGCCCGCGCCTGGCCTCCCAGGGCTTCATCGTCCTGACCATCGACACGCTCACCACCCTCGACCAGCCGGACAGCAGGGGACGCCAACTGCTGGCCGCCCTGGACTACCTGACGGAGCGCAGCACCGTCCGCACCAGGATCGACAGCACCCGGCTCGGTGTGATGGGCCACTCCATGGGCGGAGGCGGCACGCTGGAGGCCGCCAAGAGCCGGCCCTCCCTGCAGGCCGCGATCGCGCTCACCGGCTGGAACACCGACAAGTCCTGGCCCGAGATCAAGACCCCGGCCCTGATCGTGGGAGCCGACGGCGACACGGTCGCACCGGTCGCCACGCACTCCGAGCCCTTCTACACGAGCCTGCCCGGCTCGCTCGACAAGGCGTACCTGGAGCTCAACAACGCTACGCACTTCACCCCGAACAGCTCGAACACCACCATCGCGAAGTACAGCATTTCGTGGCTGAAGCGGTTCATCGACAACGACAGCCGCTACGAGCAGTTCCTCTGCCCGCTGCCGAGCCCGAGCCCGGCCATCGAGGAGTACCGGGGCAACTGCCCCCACACCTCCTGATCCGCCCCGGCAGGTGGAGCCCTTCCGCTTCGGCCTCCACCTGCCGCGTCCGGTCTTCCCCCATGGTTTACACGGCAGTAACCTCACCGGCGTGACCGGACAGACGACCGCGGAGAGTCCTTGCCGGATATACGGCCGGACGGCTGAACTGGCAGCTGTGGCAGCCCTGTCGGACCGGCTCCGGGCCGGGCACGGCGGGACGCTGCTGTTCGTGGCGGAGCCGGGACTGGGCCGGAGCGCCCTACTGGCCGGGGCCGCGCGGGAGTTCACGCCCGGGCCCGTCCTGCGACCGCGGCCCCTGCCCCGGGTCCCCCGGCCCTACGACGGCCTGCGCGCGCTGCTGTGTGCGGCGGCCGAGCTACGGGGCGCGGCGCCGCCGCAGTTCACCTTCGGAGCGGACGGGCCGGGCGGCCCGGAAGGGTCAGACGGGCCGCCCGAACTGGCGCCGCTGCTCAGGCGGTTCTTCTCCGGGACCTCCGGGGATGAGCCGCTGCTCGTCTGCGTGGACGACGTACATCTATGGGACGCGCCCTCACGGGCCGCCCTCGGCGCGACTGCGCGCCACCCCGACCCGGGGCTCCCACTCGGACTGCTCCTCTCGATGGCGGAACACCGGGTGGCGGAACCCGAGTTCACCGGGTTGCCCGTGCTCCGTTTCGGCCCCCTCGACGACGGTGCGGCGACCGCCCTGCTCCGCGACCTCACCGGTGGGGGCCTGAACCCCGCCGTGGGCGCGGAGTTGCTCTCCGAGGCAGAGGGGAACCCCGCCGTCCTGACGGCCCTCGCCCGGCGCCTGACACCGGACGAGCTCGGCGGCCACCGGCCGCTGCCCCGCCCGCTCGTGGACGGCGGCGCCCTGTGGGCCACCTTCGGCAGCCGCCTCGAACCCCTGCCCGCCGCCACCCGCCAGCTCCTGCTCCTGGCGGCGGCCGCGCACGAGCCGGACCCCGGTGCGGCGGGCGCGGACGCCTCCCTGGTCCTGCGCGCCGCCCGCGCCGCCGGGCTGGGACCGGCCGCGCTGGATCCCGCCGAGGCGGCGAGGCTGGTGCACCACGACGGGGACCGCATCACCTTCGCAGGCTCCCTGCTCCGGCGGACCGTGTACACCGGCGCGCCCTCGTCGCGCCGCCGTGCCGCTCATGCCCTGCTCGCCTCGGCCGTCGACGCCGACCGGCACCGTCTGCGCCACCTGATCCACCTCGCCCTGGCCGCACAGGGACCGGACGCCGCCCTCGCGGCCCGCCTCGTCGCCGCCGCCGCTCCGGGCACGCCGACGTCCGGCATGGAACGCTCCGCGGCCCTGGCCCGGGCCGCGGAACTCACCGCGCAGGAGGATGCCCGTACCGCCCGGCTCATCACCGCGGCGGACTACGCCCGCCTGGCCGGACACACCCGCAGGGCGCGCCGGCTGCTGGCCGCCGCCCGGGACGACGCGTCCCCCGACGCGGTGCACGGGCGGACGGAACTCCTGCGGGCCAGCATGGCCCTGCGGGACGGGCCCGTCGGCGACGCCTACCAGGCGCTGCTCGTGGCCGCGGAGCGCCTCGACCATTCCGACGTGGAGGCGGCCACGGAAGCCCGGATGGAGGCGATGGACGCGGCCTGGGCCGCGGGCGACCCCGTCGCCTGCCTCGCCGCCCTCGCCGAGGCCCGGCCCCCCTCTCCCCCGCACGATCCGAGGCGCGACTACCGGGTGGGACTGCGCACGGCGCTCGACGGACATCTGGCCGAGGCCGAATCGCCGCTGCGCCGGGTCCTGGACCGTGCGCGGGACGACGACGACCCCACCCGTCTGCTGCGGGCCGGGGTGGCCGCGCTGGTGCTCGGCGACATCGCGGCGGCGTGCCGGACCAATGCGCGGGCCCTGGCCGTAGCCCGGTCGCGGGGGCTGGCCTCCCTCACGCCGCGGATCCTCGAACACCTCGCCTACGCCGAACTGCGGGCCGGCCAGCACGCCCGGGCCAGGGCCCACGCGCAGGAAGGCCTCCGCGCCGCCCACCGGGCCGGGCAGCGCAACGTGGCCGCCGGTCAGCACGCGATCCTGGCCCTCGTCGCCTCGGTCGAGGACGACGCGGCAGCCGTCGCCACGCATGCCGGCGCCGCCGTCGAGATCGCCCGCCCGCACGGGCTGCTCCAAGCCGTCACCCTGGCCGAATGGGCTTCGGCGCGCGCGGACCTGTGCCGCGGCCGGCCCTTCGAGGCGGCCGCCCGGCTCGGCCCGCTGACCCGGCCGGGTCCGGGGCGCGGGCACTTCGCCGTACGGATGCTCGCCCTGCCCTGCTTCGTCGAAGCGGCCGTACAGTCGGGGGCTTCGTCGGAGGCGAAGGCGGCCGTCGAGGAGTTCGCCCTGTGGGCCGCGCAGGGCGCCGACCCGCAGGCACCGGCGCAGCTGGCCCGGTGCCGCGCGCTGGTCGCTCCGCCGGACGACACCGCCGACGCGCTCTACGCCCTGGCACTGGACCGGCACGAGTCGGTGCACGGTGACTTCGAGCGGGCCCGTACCCAGTTGCTGTACGGAAAGTGGCTGCGCCGCCGGCGCCGCCCGGCCGAGGCGAAGAACCGGCTGCGGGACGCACTGGTCGCCTTCGAGCGCTGCGGGGCCCCGGCCTGGTCGGAGCAGACCCGGGCCGAGCTGCGGGCGACCGGTGACACACCCGCCCCCGTGCCTGCCGGCGGGCTGGCCGTCCTCACCCCGCAGCAGTTGCGCATCGCGCGCTGCGTGGCGGAGGGCGCCACCAACCGCGAAGTGGCGCTGAGCCTCTCCGTCAGCCCCCGCACCGTGGACCACCACCTGCGCAACGTCTTCGCGGTGCTCGGAGTGCGTTCCCGGACGGAGCTCTCACGACTGGTGGACCGGGCCGAAAGGAGCGGCGCACAGCCGTGAAGGTTGCGTGGGCGGCCCCGTACGCATGCGCGTGGGCATGCGGGCATGCGAAAACGCTCGGCCGGGGTGTCCGGCCGAGCATTTTCGTGTCCCTGCGGTCCGCTGGTGGGTTTAGTACCAGTGGTGGTTCTGCCAGAAGGTCCAGGCACCGGCAGGGCTGCCGTACCGGGAGTTCATGTAGTCCAGGCCCCACTTGATCTGGGTCGCCGGGTTCGTCTTCCAGTCCGACCCCGCCGAGGACATCTTCGAAGCCGGCAGGGCCTGGACCAGGCCGTAAGCACCCGAGGAAGAGTTCGTCGCGGTGTGGTCCCAGCCACTCTCACGCGACACGATGTTGTTGAAGGCCGCGAACTGCGCCGGGTCCTTGATCATCTGCTGCGCGATCGCCTTGGCACTCATCGGGGCGGCCTGCGCGGGAACCGCGGCCAGCATGGAACCGGCAACACCCAGGGCGAGGACGGAACCCGCGAGGGTCTTCTTCGAAGCGGCGATACGGCGGATGACAGCGTTGGACACGGACGAACCTTTCAACGGGGACAGGGACTGTCACAGGCACACCAGAGCCACACACACGTGAAGAGAGGGGCTCGTCGGCGGGAGCAGGAGAACCAGGGGAACTCCGTCCGCCCTGCGACTCATCCAGTTCTACGGAGGTTCCGGGCGTCTGGCAACGACCCCTCTTACTAGTGACCCTCGCAGCCGAGGCTCAACGCACCCCACCCACGCCCGAACACATCACCGCAGGTGGGAGCAGCCGAACGGGGGCTTACACGGGCCGCTTAAGGACTACTATCCCGCCTCGTATGTGACCTAGGTCCTGTGGGCCGCCTCACCGCCCCAAGCCCCCAATCTCACCCTCCGTGGCCGACCATGCCCCTCTCGGCGGAAGGTTTGGGCGGATTTGCACCCCCCGGATCAAAGGCCACCGACCCATCGAACACCGGTTTCCGCAGTCGTCCGCCGAAACCCCGGGTCCCCGTTTGGAACCCTCACCGCGGGACATGCGGGGAATGGTTCAGATCTTGGTCCGGAGAGGAAGAGGACGACCGTGAAGACCACAGAGAAGACCCCGTCCCGGCGCGCCCTGCTCACCCTGGGAGCCGGAGCGGCACTCGCGGCCTCGCTGCCGACGGGCGGGAGCGCCCACGCCGCCGCGACCCTGTCCCCAGGCGACAGCCACGCGGTCGCGCACGCGCTGGCGGCACTGGAACGGGAGCACTCCGCCCGTCTGGGCGTCTTCGCCCACGACACCGCCACCGGCCGCACGCTGCAGTACCGGGCGCAGGAGCGCGTCCCCCTCTGCTCGGTCTTCAAGACCCTGGCCGTGGCGGCCGTACTGCGTGACCTCGACCGGGACGGGGAGTTCCTCGCGAAGCGGGTCCGCTACACCGCGCAGGAGACGTCCGCCTCCGGGCACGCCCCGATCACCGGCCTGCCGGAGAACCTCGCCCGCGGGATGACGATCGAGGAGCTGAGCGACGCCGCGATCCGCTTCAGCGACAACGCCGCCGCCAACCTCCTGCTGCGCGAGCTGGGCGGCCCGGCCGCCGTCACGCGCTTCGCCCGCTCGACCGGGGACGCGGTGACCCGCCTGGACCGATGGGAGCCCGACCTGAACACCGCAGAGCCCGGGCGGGTGACCGACACCACGACCCCGTACGCGATCGGGCGGACCTACGGGCGCCTCGTGCTCGGCACCGCGCTCGAAGCGGCGGACAGGCGGCGCCTCACCGGCTGGCTGCTGGGCAACACCACGGGTGGTGAGCGGCTGCGGGCCGGTCTGCCGGAGGACTGGACCGTCGCGGACAAGACCGGGGCGGGCGCCTACGGCACCAACAACGACGTTGCCGTCGTCTGGCCCCCCGGCCGGCCGCCGCTCGTCATCGCCGTCCTGACGACCAAGCCCCGGCCCGACGCCACGCCCGACAACCCCCTCATCGCCCGGACCGCCGCACTGCTGGCCACGGCGCTGACCGGGGAGTGATCCGCATCTGAGCCCGACGGCGGTCGGGATTCCCCGCTCTCAGCGCTCCGTCATGCGGAGCTCGACCGCCAGCCGGCCCGGCCGGCCCTCTTCCGCCACCAGCGGCCTCCCCACCCGGGCGGTCTCCGCGCACAGAAAGTGGTGGTGCTCGTTCGGCGCGAGGTCCGCCATTCCCCGTGCGAGTTCCGCGCCCGGGTTCCAGACCACCACGTCGCTGTGGTCGTGGTGGGCGAGGGCGACGATCCTTCCGAGCACCTCGTCACGGACCGTGGTGACGGGCGCGGGCGCCGTCTGGAACCGCTCTACGTGGTCCACGGGGGTCAGCGTGCCGTCCTCGCCCTCGTAGCGGCGCTTGGTCAGACCGTCGGTGTGCTCGGGGCCGAGGCCCGCGAGGTGTGCCCGCCCCAGGTCGCCGATCCGTACGTAGGTGTGGAGCGCGGCGGTGGCGGTGTGGTCGCCGCGGTCCTCGACCTCGATGAGGCAGCTGTCGGTCAGGGTGTAGCGCGCCACCAGGACGAACTCCTCGGGCCACAGTGCGCGGGTCGCCGGCGAGGGCCGCAGCGTGCACTCCACCACGACCCGGTCCTCGTTCTCCTCCCATGCCGTCAGCTCCCAGTCGCTGGTGCGCGCGAACCCGTGCGAGGGCGAGCCGACGGGGCCGGACGGGCCGAACCACGGCCAGCACAGCGGGACGCCGCCGCGCACGGCCGTTCCGCGCCGCCACAGATCCGGGTCGGCGGACCACAGCACGCCGGGGTCGTCGGGGCGGGCGGCGGCCGGGCGCCAGCTGACGAGCTGTCCGCCCTGGATGCTCACGCACGCCTGTCCGGCGCGCGGATGGTCCACGACGAGGACGGGGAAGTCCGCGTACCTGCGGCGGGTGAGGGCCGGGGAGAGCTGCTCCTCGACGGGCAGGGCGCGGAACTTCTCGAAGATCTGATCCATGCCCCGACCTTCCTGCACGGCACGGAACGGGTCAAATTCTCACGGTTGGAGAGATTTATCCCCTTCATGATGATGCCCGGGAGGGGCCGAGGCGGGGCCAAGGGCCCCCCTCGGGGGGACCATCGGTGGGCGGGGGGTGGGGGCAGGCGTGGCTAGGGTCGTGGGTATGACCACTCAGCGCATTCTCGACCTCGACCGCGACGCGCTCTCCGCCCTGCGCGGCCGCGAGCTGACCCGGGCGGTGGCCGCCGCCGAGGGCCGCACCATGGTGGCCGAGGTCTTCGCCGAGCGGGCCGCGCTCTCCCCGCACCCCGACGGGCGCGGCGTGCACAACGCCGAGCTGGTGGCCGCCTTCGGTGCCGACATCGTCATCCTCAACCTCATCGAGCGGGCCTGGGACGGCGAGCGGCTCGTCATGCCCGGTCTCGGGACCTTCACCTCCTTCACCGACCTGGCCCGCCTGATCGGCCGCCCCGTGGGCGTGAACCTGGAGCCCGGCGACGTCCCGGAGATCCGCCGCGCCACTTCCGAGCACGCCCGGCGCCTCGTCGACATGGGCGCAGCCCTGCTGTGCATCACCGCCAATCCCGGAACGGGCGGTACCTACGACGGCATGGCGCGGGTCACCGAGGAACTGCGCAAGGGGCTCGGTGACGACGCGGCCCTGTGGTCGGGAAAGATGCACCACGCGGGCTGCCCCGAGCGCGTCACCCCCGCACGGCTGACCGCCCTCGTCGACGCCGGGGCGGACGGGGTGGTCGCCCCGCTGCCGGGCACCCTGCCCGGTATGACCCGCGAGCTGGCGGCGACCGCCGTCGCCGCGGTCCAGGACGCGGGCGCGATCGTCATGGGCGCCATCGGCACCAGCCAGGAGGGGTCGCACGCGAACGTGGTGCCGCAGCTGGCCCTCAACGCCAAGGAAGCCGGTTTCGACGCCCACCACTTCGGCGACTCCTACCTCCCCGGCATGTGCGACCCCGAGGTGATGTACGCGTACTCGGTGGCCATCCGCGGCCGTCGCCACACCTGGAACCGGATGTCCTTCGCCCCCGGCCGCTCCGCCCACACCGAGGCCGCAGCGGGCGCCGGTACCTGGTAGCACGGAACGGACCCCGCTGCCGCCCCCGGGAGGGAGTGGGGCCGCGCGGGGCGGGCATCCGCGCTGCATGGACAACTCAGCGCACGACGCGGAGCGCGAACCCGCACCGCGAAGAGAGCCGCGGCGGTTGCCGTGGTGGGGACGGGCCCTCGGTGGACTGGTCGTGCTGGCCGCGGTCCTGGTACTGGCGGGCCGGTTCAGTCTGCTGCCCGGCTTCGGCGATCTGTTCCGCGAGGACACCGTGGACCGTTCGGGGCCGGTCCTGCTCAAGTCCATCCAGGACATGCACCGTTACGAGGGCGCCGCCGGCAACTTCCAGGTGGTGGTGGACCTGGAGAAGGACGCGGCCTTCCTTCCCGACTCCATCCGCGGAACCCGGACCCTCTACGTCGGAGCGGGCACCGTGAGCGGCTACGTGGACCTCGGCGGGCTCGGCGAACAGGCCGTCACCGTGAACGAGGAGCGCACCAAGGTCTCGCTCCGGCTGCCCCACGCCGTCCTCGGGACGGCGGCGCTGGACCTGGACCGCTCCTACGCCGTGTCCAAGCAGCGGGGGCTGCTGGACCGGCTGGGTGACCTGTTCACCGACAATCCGGCCGGTGAACAGGCCGTACAGCGCCTGGCCGTTCAGCACATCTCGGACGCGGCGCGCGACAGCGGGCTCGTGGAGCGCACCGAGAAGAACACCACGACGATGCTGGAGGGCCTGCTCCGCTCCCTGGGCTTCCGGGAGGTCACGGTCGGCTACGTGTGAACCGCCGGGCTGGTTCCTTCAGTTCGGCGTCCGGCGCAGGACCAGGGAGACGAAGCCCCAGGTGTCCCGGTAGGTGCGCAGCCATTCGGTGCGGCGGGCGCCCGCGGTCGCCAGCACGTGTCCGCTGTCCGGATCGGCGGGGTGGTCGAGGGCCCATGCGGCCAGGGACCCCCAGCAGGCCCATTCGTAGGCGTCCCGTTCGGCGCGCGTGCTGACGTGCCCGTGGACGGGGGTCCAGCCGTCGGCGACGACGAGGTCGACGGTGGTCGCCAGGTCGGCCAGGTCGCCGAACATCTCCACGGCCTCCGGGGACGGCGGGCGGTCCCAGAATCCCTCGCCGATCAGGACCCGGCCGCCGGGTGCGAGGTGCTCGCGGGCGGCGGCGAGGGTGGGCAGCAGGCCGCCGAAGGCGTGCGTGGCCCCGACGCTGACGACGAGGTCGAACGGGTGCGGGGAGGCGAAGTCCGCGGCCGATCCGTGGTGGAGGACCAGCCGCTCTTCGACACCGAGGCGGTCCGCTTCGAGCCCGGCCTGCGCCAATGCGTCCTCGGAGATGTCGACGCCCTCGGCGTGCAGGTCCGGGCGGGTGGCCAGGGCGCGCAGGAGCCATTCCGCGCTGCCGCAGCCGAGATCGAGCACGCGCTCGTCGCCGCGCGGGAGGCCCCGTTCCAGGAGCTGGTGTACCGACGCGTCGTCGAGCGGGGATTTTATCGGGTGGGCGGAGTGGGCGATCCTGGAGATGCGTTCACGGTTCACCGCCGCAGCCTGCCAGGGGCCGGAGGCCGGGCGCATCTCGATTTCGATCATCGACTCGAACGTTCTTGTCTGGCGAACCCGGGGAGGCCTCGCCCCGTACGATTCTTGGTAGTGGATCTCCACAGCGCGCGCGGGCGCTCAATTGCCGTGTCGAAGAAGGAGCTTGGACGTTGTCGAACGTGGACGTGGTGCGGGAGTCCGCCGGGGCGGGGCGGGTGGTGCTGTTCGAGGAGTCGGCGCGGGACGGCGCCCAGGCGAAGACCTTGATGAGTGCCGCCTTCCGTGTGCGGCTCGCCCGTGAGCAGGGGGCGGTGTTCGGGGCCGACGGCCCTCGCCACGTGGTGTTCGCCGCGGGATTCCCCTCCGTGTGCGGTCAGGAGTTCGAGGCGACCCGACAAGTCGCCCTGGAGGCGCAGGAGTCGGTGAGCCCGTCCGCGATCTGCCGGGGCACGGTGGAGGACGTACGGCTGGCTCTGAGCGCGGTGCGCGGTGCGGCGCACGGGCGGATCATGGTGATCGTGGCCGCCTCGGAGGCCACGGCCCGCGCCCTCGTCCACGGTGACGCCCGTACCGCGCTGGAGCGGGGCCTGGACGTGGTCAAGGAGGCCGTGGACCGCGCCGACGGCACGGCGGTGGACGTGTGCCTGGTGGACGCGCCGCGCGCGGACCACGCCCTGGTGGCCGAGTACGCCGGCCGGATGACGGCGCAGGGAGCGGCCACGATCGTGCTCGCCGACACCGTCGGCGACCTGCTGCCGGGCCAGACCCGGGAGCTCTTCCGGCGGGTGGCCGCGGGCGCCGGTCCGGACACGGTCCTGGTCTCGCACCTCCACAACGACCTCGGGCTCGGCCTGGCCAACACGCTGGCCGCCCTGGAGAGCGGGGCGCGGGTCGCGGCCTGTTCCTGGCTGGGCATGGCCGAGCGCAGCGGAATGGTCGCCACCGAGCAGCTGCTCTTCCTCCTCGCGCACGACCGGGCCAAGGCCGAGTACGTCCTGGGGCCCGGCTGCGAGCCGTGGTGGACCCAGCCGGACCTGACGCGGCTGCCGGGCATCGCCCGGATGGTGTCCGCGGAGACCGGGGTACCGCTCACCGTTACCACGCCGATCGTGGGCAGCGGGGTCGCCACGATCTCCACCGGAACCCCCTTCACCCACCCGCGCACCTTCCAGCCCTACGACCCCGAGGAGCACCTCGGGCTCGCACCGCGCGTGGTGCTGACCCACCTCGCGAGCCGGCGCGTGCTGCGCGCGGTCGCCGAGCGGCTGGGCCACCACCTGGATCCGGAGCAGACCGGCGAGGCCCTGACCTGGGTCAAGGACCGCGCCTACCGGCTGAACCAGGCCCAGATCCCCGACGCGGACTTCGCCGCGTACCTCGAAGCCCTGCCCGCCGAAGCCGCGCCCACCGCCAACGCCGCCGTCACCACCGATGCCGCCGTCACCACCGCACCCTGAACGGACTGACCTCATGTCGGACACCCGCCTTCCGGACACCGGCGCCGCCGCCGACGCCTTGCGGGCCGGAGGGGCCGTGATCCTGCCCAACCCCAGCCCGCTCACCTACGTCGTCACCGCCACCACCCCCACGGCCGTCAACGACGCCAAGGGCCGGCCGACCGGCCAGGAAGTCGCCCTCTGGGTCCACGACGACGCCGTCTGGGGCGAGCTCGGTACGGAACTGGCCCTGGAACCGGCCGCGCTCCGCACCGCGTTCGCCCTGCTGCGCGAGGAACAGGTCACGCTGCTGGTGCCCGTACGCGCAGACGCGCGCCCGTCCGCCTGGACCGGACCCGCCCTCCGCGACGGCCACCTGCTGCTGTTCGGGGCGCACTGGCAACCGCTGTCCCCCCTGCTGACCGACTTTCCGTACCTCTACGTCAGCAGCGCCAACCGGACCGGGCAGCCGCCGGCGGACACCGCGGCCCGGGCTGCGGCGATGTTCGGGCCCGGGATCCCGGTCGTCGACGCCGACGCGCTGCGCCGCCCCGGCACCCCCCACGCGGCCACCACCATGCTGCGCATCGGCTCCGGCGGGGACCTGGCGCACGTCCGGGGAGGAGCCCAGGACCGGGCACACGGCCCGGACCCCGAGGTCTATCTGGCACGCCTGCGGGCGGCGCACGACGGCAGGTGACGCGGGGTCAGCCCCGCTGGCGCCGGTCAGCTCCTGCTGACGCGGGTCAGCTCCTGCTGACGCGGGTCAGCCCCTGTGCGCCCCTTCCAGCCGCCCGACCCGGCCCTTCTCCCCCGCCGCCCAGCAGGCGCCGTCCGCCGTGCAGGTGACCGTGTCGAAGGACCCCGTGTCCAGCGCCCGCCAGGTGCGGCCGCCGTCCCCGGTCACGTCCGTGCCGGTCGGGCCGACGGCCAGGGCCGTGCCGGCGCCGTACGGGAACCAGGCCGCGCCCGAACGGTAGGCCTGCGGCGGGGTCGACGCCGGGCTCCAGGTGCGGCCCGCGTCCCGGGACACCGCGGCGGCCTGTGGGGAGGCCTGCCCGGTGCGGTAGTCGCCGCCGACCGCCAGGCCCTTCGTACGGTCCCTGAAGGCGAGGGCGAAGACCCCGCGCGCCGGGTCGCCGGCGGGGAGGGTGGACTCGGCGGCCCGCCAGGTCAGGCCTCGGTCCGAGGAGTGCAGCACCCGCGCGACGGAGCCCCCGCCGGTGGCCAGCCAGACGTCGCGCGGCCCGGCGGAGACCAGGCACTGACCGCTCGCGGCGAAGCCCGCCTCGCCGGGCAGCGCGTCCGGCATCCCCGTATTCGGCAGCACCCGCCAGCTGCGGCCGCCGTCGTCGGTGGACAGGATGCGGAACCGGCCGTCCACCGGGTCGCTCATCGCGAGCCCGTGGCGGGAGTCGAAGAAGGTGAGGCAGTCGTAGAAGGCCCGCGGGTCGGGGTTGCGGAAGGTCTCCGTCCATGTGGCGCCGCCGTCCTCGGTGCGCAGCACCCTGGAGGCCTCGCCCTCGCCGATGGACAGGGCCACGGCGCGCCGCCCGTCGAAGGCCTCGATGTCCCGCAGTTCCAGACCCTCCGCGACGGCCCCGGGCGGTGAGACGTCGCGCCAGCTGCGGCCCCCGTCCGAGGTGCGCAGTACGGTCCCCTTCGAGCCGGCCACCCAGGCCGTGGACCGGTTCACCGCCGCCAGTCCCCGGAAGCGGGCGTCCTTGCCGGTCTCCTTCAGCGCCCAGCGTGCACCCCGCAGGTCCCGTGACCCGTCTGCGGCCTGCGCCGGGGCGGCCACCACCCCCAGCAACAGAGCCGCCGCGCACATGCCAACTCCCAGAAGTCTCATGGCGCCGGAAGCTAACGCACCCCGGATGCACCGTCCAGGGCGCGTCCCGGCCACGGGGTCGCCCCGGAATCCGGCCGCTGCCGCCGCATCACCGGGTCAGAGCAGCCCCCACGGCGTCCGGTACACCCTCAACTGCGCGACCTCGTAGGACAGTTCCGTCACCCCCGGCTCCGGTGCCGGGTGGTACCTGCCCGCACACACGGAGAGGTTGACGATGAGGTAGGCGGACCAGCGACGGCCCACTCCCCGCCCGTCGCTGAAGACCCGCTTGCCGCCCAGCCACCAGACGACGGAGTTCCTGCCGAACTCGACCTTCAGGTCGATCCACGCCCCGGGCCGGACCGCCGGGTCCCGGTGGTAGCGGTGTGCCTCCCGGACGTGGTTGGACAGTTCGAGGAGGTCCGGGTTGTCGGGGTGGTACTCGAAGACGTCGATCTCCTGGCCGCCGTCGCGCCAGGTCCAGATGGCGGGCCAGGCGCCGAGCTGCTCGGGCAGCTTCACCCGGGCCTCCAGCACGTCTCCGGTGCGCACTTGGAAGCCCTCGTCGCTGCCCTCGGTGGTGAGCAGTCCGCAGTCCCAGTCGCCGTCGGTGCGCGGTGTCGCCCGGAAGTGCCCGCCGCGGCTGTAGGCGGGGTCGCCGGTGAGGTGGTCGAGTTTGTTGTCGCCCGGGTTGACCGGGCCGCCGTCGGGATAGGCCCACGAGTGGCCGGCGATCCACTGGGAGGGGGAGGCGAAGTCGGCGGTGAAGGCGGGGGTCCGGCGCGGGCGGGGCAGGAGCCGCAACCGTTCGATCATGTCCGAGAGCATGCCGGTTATCTGCCCGTCAGGAGTCCCCGCACACCTGGATCATCACACACCGCAATCGTATGAATACTTTGCGTTGCTACGGGACGGGGCCGGGCGGGACCAGGACGTGGGCCCACATGTGGGCACGGACCGCAGCCGCCATGGTGTGGTCATCTTCCCTGCCTTCGTGCGGCGTCATCCCGCGCCGCTCTGTGCGGCCATCCTGCGCAAGCGGGTATCACCGGGTCCCTGGTCAAGACCCACCCCTGTTACGTAAGGTCCGTTCAGGGTGAGCACTTATTACCGACCAAGGGGGGCGCGGGGCGATGCCGGACACCGCGATCAGTGAGCTCGTGCGGATGTGGATCAACGGCTGGGTCGTCTCCCGCGGCGCCTCGGACCCGATCGAGGAGCCCTGGGGCTGGACGATCGACGTCGGGCAGCCGAAGCAGGTGGCCCGGCACGTACTGCCGGAACCCGCCGAGGCCGATGTGCGCAAGATCGTCGCGGCGACGAGTGCGCCCGGTACCTGGCTGAAGCTGTTCGCCGAGGAGCAGGAGGTGCTGCCGTGGGCCGGGCCGGGCTGGCGGAGCGCCGTCCCCGGCTTCCTGATGACCTGTGACCTCGTACCGGAGAGCCCCGAGGTACCGGCCGGTCACACGCTCACCCGTTGGACCCGGGGCGACGTCAGCCGCGTGCTGGTCCGCACGCACGAGGGGCACTTCGCCGCCCGTGGGCAGATCGCCCATGTCGGCGCCCACGTCGTGGTCGACCAGGTCGAGACCGCCGACGGGCACCGGCGCAAGGGCCTCGGCGGCCTGGTGATGCGCACGCTCCAGAGCACCGCGTACGAGGCCGGCGCCCGGACCGGCCTCCTGGTCGGCACGCCCGACGGCCGGGCGCTCTACGCCTCGCTGGGCTGGACCGTACACGCCCCGATGACGAGCCTCTGGTACGACCGCACAGGCCCGCGTTCCGATCAGGACGACAGCTCGTCCACCAGTTCCGTCAGGGCCGCCGCCAACGCGGTGAGGCCGGGGCCGGCGGGGCCGCCGGGCTCCGACATGTAGGTGTCCCGGCGGATCTCGACCATCAGCGCGGCGACCCGGTCGTCCTTGCCGTAGTACGGCAGCGGTACGTACGTACCGGCGAAGGGGCTGTCCAGCCCGGTGCCGCCGAAGCACGCGAAGGCCGAGCCGGCGGCGGCCAGGAGGGCCGCCGGGGTGTGGAAGGGGTCCGTGCCCAGGCAGATGGGCGGCCTGGGGCCCTCGCCGTGGAGTTCGTACGGGAGGGGCTCCGTCGGGTACGAGTGCACGTCGATGATCACGGCTCGTCCGGCGGCCTCCAGCCGGTCCTCCACGGCCCGCGTCATCGCCTGCGCGTACGGGTGGAAGTAGCGGTCGAGGAGGGGCCGGACGTCGAAGCCCTCGGGGCGCAGGCGCTCCCGGTGGGTGGAGTGCGTGTACACCGCGCCCATGCCCACGGCGAGCATCTCCTCGCGTTCGTCGGGGAACCGCTCGGGGTCGACGACCAGCCGGGACAGCCCGTTGACGAACCGCCACGGGGTGACGGCGCAGGCGCCCGCGGCCGCCGCGGCGATCTCGGCGGTGTGCGAGTCGGTGATGTGGTCGAGTTCCCGGTCGAGTTCCCCGTCGGGCAGCAGGATTCCGCTGCGGACCGGCTCCGGTACGACCCGCGAGGAGTGCGGCACGTGCAGGATCACCGGCGAGGTGCCGGCGCCGGGGAGGATCTCGAAGGGCTCGGGCCGACGGTTCTGATGGTCCCGATGGTTCACGTACGACTCCTCGGTTGATGGCCGGCCCGTGGATGCGAGCCGGTCGGATCCGCTGATCGGGGGACCCGCAGGGCGTTTCTCCCCCGGGCGGAGCGGGACGCCGGTATCAAGGGCCGGTCCCCGCTCTTGGATTGGAACCCCATGCTCTCGAACGTTCTCCGCGTGGCCGCCGGCGCCGCACTCGCCGCCGGGCTGGTCACCGGGCCCACGGGGCCGGCTTCGGCCGCCGCCACCTGTACGTACGCGCCGGACGGGAAGGCGGCCAGGAACGTGGGGACCCCGTCCGGGGACGTCGGGCGGCTGCGGCCGTACGCGGCCACGCTCCACACCAACCACGGCGCCGTGGTCTTCGAGGCCGATACGGCGAAGGCGCCGTGCACCACGAACTCCTTCGCCCACCTGGCCGGCCACAAGTACTTCGACGGGACCTCCTGCCACCGGCTCACCACCGCCGGCATCTTCGTCCTGCAGTGCGGGGACCCGACCGGTACCGGATCCGGCGGTCCCGGCTACCGGTTCGCGGACGAGAACCTGTCGGGCGCCGTCTATCCGGCGGGCACCGTCGCCATGGCGAACGCGGGGCCGGGAACCAACGGCAGCCAGTTCTTCCTCGTGTACCGGGACACCCGGCTGCCCCCGCACTACACCCCGTTCGGCAAGATCACCGGGAACGCCGGGGTGCTGCGCGAGATCGCGCGGAAGGGGACCGCGGACGGCGGGAGCGACGGCGCTCCCCGGCAGAAGGTGATCATCGACTCCGTGCGGATCGCCGCCCGGTAACCGGCCGCTCCGGGCCGTCATCCGACGCGGATGCCGATGACGCACGTGTCGTCGTCCGTGTCGGAACGGCTCTCGGCGAGGAGGCGGTCCAGCTGGCCGTCCAGGTCGCCGTCGGCGGTGGCCGCCGCCCGTACGAGGTGTCCGAGCGACTCCTGTACCGAGGAGTCGCGGCGCTCCACCAGCCCGTCCGTGTACATGAGCAGCGTGTCGCCCGGTTCGAGCTGCACCTCCCGCTCGACGTAGGCCACATCGGGCAGGGCGCCCAGGAGCAGCCCCTCGATCAGCGGGAAGGCCTCCGCTTCCCCGCCGCGCACGAGCACGGGGGGCAGGTGGCCCGCGCGGGCCCAGCGCATCACCCTCGTGCGCGGGTCGAAGAGGCCGCAGACGGCCGTGGCCGTCACGTGCTTGGCCAGGTGGTGCGTGACCGTGTTGAGCCAGGACAGCAGCTGGGCGGGGCCCGCCCCGGTGACCGCGAGACCGCGCAGGGCGTTGCGCAGGACGACCATGCCGGTGGCCGCCTCGATGCCGTGCCCGGCTACGTCGCCCACCGACAGCATGATCAGCCCGGAGGGCAGCACCACGGAGTCGTACCAGTCTCCGCCGACGAGCGCCTCGATCTCCGCCGGCCGGTAGCGGACGGCCACCCGCAGGCCCGGAGCCTCGATGGCCGGCGGGGTGGCGGGCATGATGGCGTGCTGGAGCTGGAGGGCGAGTCGGTTCCGTTCGGCGGACTCGGCCTCGGTGTGGGCGAGTTGGTCCCGGGTGGCGGCCAGGGCCACCTCGGTCCAGTGCTGGGCGGAGATGTCCTGGTAGGCGCCGCGCACGGCGTGCAGCCGCTGGTCGGCGTCGAGGACGGGCTCGGCGATGACCCGGATGTGGCGGGTGATGCCGTCGGATCTGCGCAGGCGCAGGTTGACGGAGGCGGGGCGGCGGTGGCGCAGGACCGCGCGCAGGAAGCGGCCGACGGCCGCGGAGTCGTCGGGGTGCGCGTAGCCGGGGAGTTCCCGCAGCCGGACCGGGGGCGCGGTGGGCGGGAGTCCGTGGAGGGCGTAGAGCTGGGCGTTCCAGGTGGTTTCGCCGGTGAGGAGGTTCTCTTCGAAGCCTCCGATGCGGCCCAGGCGCTGCGCGTGCTGGAGGAGGTTGGCCAGGCGGGCCGTCTCGTCCTGGATCCGCCATATCAGCAGGACGGCGGAGCCGTGGCGGCTGACGCTGATGTCGGCGACCGAGGTGAGCGGGATCTGGTCGACGAGTGCGGTCAGGCTCATGCGTTCGGCGCGGAAGGGCTCGCCCGTGGCGTGCACGCGCTCGATGATGTCGAACAGCCCGCTCTCCCCGGCCGCCAGGGGGTAGGCCTCCAGGAGGAGTGCGCCGTTGACGTCGCCGCGCGGGCGTCCCACCGGGTCGACGAAGCGGCTGCCGGTGTGCCGGATCCGGAAGTCGGCGAGCCTGCCCTCGGAGTCGAGGACCGGGGTGAGGACGACGGCCGGGTCCTGGAGCCCCTCGGCGAGGTCGATGAGCTCGGCGACGTCGGGCAGGACCGCGTCGGCCGCCCCGGGGTCGTGCGGGGGCGCGGCGTCCATGGTGCGGGCGCACAGTTCGGCGAGGGCTTCCACCTGGCGCTCGATCGGGGGTGCCTGCGGTTCCAGGGGCCGCGGCCAGCAGATCTCCAGGACGCCCTGGATCCGGCCGCCGGTCCCCGTGGGCACCGCCATCCGTCCGCCGCCGGGCCACTCGGCGCGGCCGATGGAGGGGAGTCCTTCCCGGTCGAGGTCGGCCAGGGTGACCAGCCGGCGTTCCGCCAGCGCGAGGCGGGCGACGGTGGAGACGCCCGGGGGTACGTGGCGCCAGCGGACGGCCTCCCTGGGCGGGAACCCGGCGTGGCCGGCGAGGGCCAGCGAGCCGTCGGGCTCGGCGGTCCACACGGCCACCGCGACTGCTCCGAGGGGGCCCAGGGCGTTCGTCAGGAGGGATTCGGCGACGGCCTGGGTGTCGGCGGAGACGGCGAGCACCCCGCTTTCGGCGGTGCGCAGGCGCACCGCCACCGTGGAACGCCGACCGGCCGGGTCGGGGCCGCCGGTACCGGAGCCGGTACCGGCATCCATACCCGTACCCGTATCCGTACCCGCATCCGTACCCGTGCGTTCAACGAACTCGGCGGCGATCGCGCTGACATGGTCGCGGGAGGCCTGGTTGACGATGTCGGCGGCGAGTTCCAGGGGGGACATCCCGCTCTCGCGGCACAGCACGTCGAGCTGGCGGGCCGCTGCGGCCGGGGTGCAGTTCAGCTGCCCGATCAGGATGCCCTTGGCCAGTTCGACCAGGGCCCGACCGTCGGCGGCCGCCTGTGCCTCCAGGACTTCCCGGCGCAGCCTTTCCACCGTGGCGACGAGTCGGCCCAGGGGTGTCGGAGCCTGCTGCGGGACGAGGCCCGCGGGCCGGTCGCCGTCCGGGGTTCCCGGCCGGCGGAGGGCCTCGTACCGGTGCGTGTCGCCGGTCATCGGGTGAGCCTGCGGCGGATGCGGGCGATGAGGTCGTCGGCGTCCACCGGCTTGGTCACGTAGTCGCTGGCGCCCGCGGCGAGGCTCTTCTCCCGGTCCCCGGGCATCGCCTTGGCCGTGACCGCGATGATGGGCAGGTCCGCGTACTGCGGCATCCGCCTGATCTCGGCGGTGGCGGCGTAGCCGTCCAGCTCCGGCATCATCACGTCCATCAGGACGATGTCGACCCCGGCGTTGCGGACGAGGGCGTCGATGCCCTTGCGCCCGTCCTCGGCGTGGAGCACCCGCATGCCGTGCAGTTCCAGGACCCCGCTGAGGGCGAAGAGGTTGCGCGCGTCGTCGTCGACGACGAGGACGGTGCGTCCGGCCAGGTCGCCTTCGAGCACGTGATCGGCGTGCGGGCGGCGCGCGTCACCGTGGACCAGGGGCAGGACGTCTCCCGGCTGTTCGGCGGACAGGTGCAGCGCGATGCGTTCGCGCAGCTCGTCCAGGCTGGAGAGCAGTTCCACGCGGTGTGACGCGGCCCGCTGTCGCAGGGCCTCCTCCTGGCCGGGCCGCACCCGGGGGTTGTTGTGCGCGAGGACGGGGAGCGAGGCGAGGGCCGGGTCTCCGTCGAGGGCGTCGAGGAAGCGGAGCGCCTCGCCGTCGGGCAGGTCCAGTTCCAGGACCACGCAGTGGAAGGAGTGCGCCGCCAGGGCGGCGGCGGCCTCACGGGAGCTGGTGGCGTTGACCACGTGGATGCCGCCCCACTCCCCCGCGCCCCGGTGGCCCGGGGCGAAGTCCCGGTCGGCGCTCTCGGCGACGAGGGACAGCAGGCCGTTGGTCCGCTCCTCGATCACCAGCAGGCGGCGCGGCCGCCGCTGTTCGGGGAGTTCGGGCTTGCCCGGACGGCCGTCCGGCCCCTTCACCGCCCGGTACGGGGACCCCGGCGGGAGCGCCGGGGCGGTCTCGGCGTAGGAGGCGTCCTCGTAGTCCGCGCGGCTGACCGGCAGGTAGAGGGTGAAGGTGCTGCCCTGGCCGGGGGTGCTCTCCGCGGTGACGGCGCCGCCGAGGAGCTGGGCGATCTCGCGGCTGATGGACAGCCCGAGGCCGGTGCCGCCGTACTTGCGGCTGGTGGTGCCGTCGGCCTGCTGGAAGGCCCCGAAGACCGACTCCAGCTGCTGTTCGGGGATGCCGATGCCCGTGTCGCGCACCCGGAAGGCCAGCATCGGACCGCGCCGGGAGAGCCCGGCGGGCAGCTCGGGGGCCGCGGCCGGTTCGATGCGGAGCTCGACGCCGCCGCGCTCGGTGAACTTCACGGCGTTCGACAGGAGGTTGCGCAGGATCTGGCGCAGCCGGGAGTCGTCGGTGAGCAGGTCGTCGGGGGCGCCGGGGGCGGTGGTGACGGTGAAGTCGAGGCTCTTCTGCGTGGTCATCGGCCGGAAGGTGGCGTCGACGTACTCCAGGAGCTGGGGCAGGTGCACCCGCTCGGGGTGGATGTCCATCTTCCCGGCCTCGACCTTCGACAGGTCGAGGATGTCGTTGATCAGCTGGAGGAGGTCCGAGCCGGCCGAGTGGATGATGCCGGCGTACTCGACCTGCTTGGGGGTGAGGTTGCGGGCGGGGTTCTGGGCGAGCAACTGGGCCAGGATCAGCAGGCTGTTGAGCGGGGTGCGCAGCTCGTGGCTCATGTTGGCCAGGAACTCGGACTTGTACGTGGAGGCCAGCGACAGCTGCTGCGCGCGGGTCTCCAGCTCCTGCCGGGCCTGCTCGATCTCCAGGTTCTTGGCCTCGATGTCGCTGTTCTGGCTGGCGAGGAGGGCGGCCTTCTCCTCCAGTTCGGCGTTGGAGCGCTGGAGTTCCTCCTGCTGGACCTGGAGTTCCTCGGAGCGGGCCTGGAGTTCGCCGGTCAGCCGCTGGGACTCGCCGAGGAGCTCGTCGGTGCGGGCGTTGGCGACGATCGTGTTGACGTTGGCGCCGATCGCCTCCATCAGCTGGGCCAGGAAGTCGCGGTGGACGGGGTTGAAGGCGGCGAAGGAGGCGAGCTCGATGACGCCGAGGATCTGGTCGTCCACCACGATCGGCAGGATGATCAGGCTGCCCGGGGTGGTGTGGCCGAGCCCGGAGGAGATCACGTAGCCGGCGGGGACCTGGTCGGTGGCGATGATCCGGCGGCTGCGGGCCGCCTGCCCGACGAGGGACTCCCCCAGGGCGAAGGCGGCGCCCTCCTGGGCGGCGGCGGAGCGCCCGTAGGAGCCGACGAGGGTGAGGACGGTGCCGCCGGGGCGGTCCTCGGCGAGGTAGAAGGCGCCGTACTGGGCGGCGACCAGCGGGGTCAGTTCGTCCATGACGAGCTCGGCCACGGCGGCCAGGTCCCGGTGGCCCTGCATCAGGCCGGAGATGCGGGCCAGGTTCGACTTGAGCCAGTCCTGCTCCTGGTTGGCCCGGGTGCTCTCGCGGAGCGAGCCGACCATGGAGTTGATGTTGTCCTTGAGTTCGGCGACCTCGCCCGAGGCGTCGACCGTGATCGAGCGGGTCAGGTCGCCCTCGGCGACCGCACTGGCGACCTCGGCGATGGCCCGGACCTGGCGGGTCAGGTTGCCGGCCAGCTCGTTGACGTTCTCGGTCAGCCGCTTCCAGGTGCCGGAGACCCCCTCGACCTCGGCCTGGCCGCCGAGCCGGCCCTCGCTGCCCACCTCGCGGGCGACGCGGGTGACTTCGGCGGCGAAGGCGGACAGCTGGTCGACCATCGTGTTGATGGTGGTCTTCAGCTCCAGGATCTCCCCGCGGGCGTCCACGTCGATCTTCTTGGACAGGTCGCCGTTGGCGACGGCCGTCGTGACGAGGGCGATGTTGCGGACCTGGCCGGTGAGGTTGTTGGCCATGGAGTTGACGTTGTCGGTGAGGTCCTTCCAGGTGCCCGCCACGTTGGGCACCTGCGCCTGGCCGCCGAGCCGGCCCTCGGTGCCGACCTCGCGGGCCACCCGGGTCACCTCGTCGGCGAAGGCGGACAGGGTGTCGACCATCGTGTTGATGACCCCGGCCAGTGCGGCGACCTCGCCCTTCGCCTCCACCATGATCTTCTGCGAAAGGTCGCCGCGGGCCACGGCGGTGGCCACCTGGGCGATGGAACGCACCTGGCCGGTGAGGTTGGAGGCCATGACGTTGACGTTGTCGGTGAGGTCCTTCCAGGTGCCGGAGACCCCCCGGACCTGGGCCTGACCGCCCAGGTTGCCCTCGGTGCCGACCTCGCGTGCCACCCGGGTCACCTCGTCGGCGAAGGCGGACAGCTGGTCGACCATCGTGTTGATGGTCTCCTTCAGCTCCAGGATCTCCCCGCGCGCGTCCACCCGGATCTTCTGGGTCAGATCGCCCTGGGCCACCGCCGTGGTGACCTCGGCGATGGAGCGCACCTGGGCGGTCAGGTTGTCGGCCATGACGTTGACCGACTCCGTCAGGTCCTTCCACGTACCGGAAACGCCCTGGACGTCCGCCTGGCCGCCGAGCCGGCCCTCGGTGCCGACCTCGCGGGCCACCCGGGTCACCTCGCCGGCGAATCCGGAGAGCTGGTCGACCATCGTGTTGATGGTCTCCTTCAGCTCCAGGATCTCCCCGCGCGCGGTGACGGTGATCTTCTGCGACAGGTCGCCCTTGGCCACGGCGGTCGCGACCTGGGCGATGGAGCGCACCTGGGCGGTGAGGTTTCCCGCCATGAAGTTGACCGAATCCGTGAGGTCCAGCCAGGCGCCGCCGACTCCCGGTACGTCGGCCTGGCCGCCCAGCGTTCCTTCGGTGCCGACCTCGCGGGCCACCCTGGTCACCTCGGAGGTGAACAGGGACAGCTGGTTGACCATCCCGTTGAAGACGGTGGCGATCTCCCCGAGGAGTCCGTCCGCCGCATCGGGCAGCCGGGTACGGAAGTCCCCGTCGCGTACGGCGGTCAGCCCGGCCAGCAGCCTGCGCAGCTCCGCCTCGCCGATTCCGCCCTCGCCGGGGAGCGCAGGCGCCCCGCCCGTCGAACCCGTGCCCGCCCGCTCGGCCATCCGCCCCAACCTCACACTCGAAACCGACACTCCGACGAACGGGACGAGAAGTCCCCCGGTATCGGGGCGCACGGATGCGCCCGGCTCCGCGGGGATCCGCCTTCGCCACACCACCGGTCCGGTGAAGGCTAGCGCCGCCGAAGGGACGATAAGGCACGGTCGATCACACCGGGGACAGCGCATCCCGCCTGCGGTAACGGGAAGTGGGCCGGAGGGGAGCCGCAGGCCCTCCGCGGCCGGGCCGAACTCGCCCTGGAGCAAGGTGTTCCGCGAGCTCCGGGGTGACCCCGCGGGTTCCGGGTAGACGGACCGGTGGAACGCACACACCACGGAGGAAACGGGGTGAAGAGGATGGCGGTCAGGGCAGTGGGCTGGGCCCGGTCGTTTCCCGTCGCGGAAGGTGTCCGGGCGGCGCGGGAGTGGACGGCGGACCACCTGGAGTCGCTGCCGTGGAGCGGTTCGGCGGACGACCCGGTGTACTCCGTGCTGGTCTGCGTCTCCGAACTCGTCACCAACGCGCACCTGCACGCGGCCGGCACCGCGCACCTGGTGCTGACCTGGGACGGGTGCTGCCTGCACGTGAGCGTGGCGGACGCCGATCCGCGGCTGCCCCGTCACCGGGATCCCGACGCCGACGCGGGGGCCACGTCGGGGCGCGGGCTGGGGATCGTCACCGCGCTGGCCGATTCCCTGGACGTCCACGCCTCCCACGGCGGGAAGGCGATCACCGCGTGCTTCCGGCCCGGCGGCGGGCCGGACCCGCACGCGCAGCCTCCGCGCCCCGAAGGCACGGACGCCGCGTGAGCGGCGCAACGGGCGGACGCCCGGAACGGGTTCACGCGGCGACGGCAATTCCACGCTCTGAGGACAGGCAACGCTCCGAGAGCGGGCCACGCACCCTGGCCGGTCACGCTCCGAGGGCGGCCTCCACGCTCTCGTGCAGGGACAGGACCGTATCCGCCCCGGTCACCGCGAAGAGCCGGCGCAACTGCTCGCCGGGGGCGGCGATCCGCAGGGTCGTGAGGCGGTGCAGCCGCAGCAGCAGGTTCAGGAACGAGGAGTCCCCGAAGGTGATGGCACCGGCGTCCAGCACCACCAGCGGATGCAGGCCCGCGGCCTCGGCGAGGGCATCCTCCAGAGGGACCAGGGTGTCCTGGTCGAGTTCTCCGCGCGCCACCACCACCCAGCCGGCCCCGGCCGGGTAGCCGTCCCCGACCACGCCCTGCCCGTATCCGTCCACTGCTCCGGTCATGTCCGCCTCCCCGGGTCGTCAGCCGTACGTCCTTCCCAGGGAGTATGCCTGCTCACCGCTCCGGCACCGCACTCGCAGTCCACTCGTCGTCAGCTCGGCCTTCCGGCCCTTTTCCCCGTGGGCGCCGTGCCTGCACGCTGTCCCCCGGCCCGCCGTTCACGGCAGGCGCCCGGACCGGCACCGCCGTTCCGGGAAGAATCGGCGACCCGTATTGTGTAGACCCTCTCAGGCGGGGCAGAAGCGCCCCCGGCAGCCGTCAGTCAATCGGGAGGGAGCGGCCACCATGTATCGCTCGGCCACCGTTGTAGGCCCCAAGCGTGCAGCAGACGCTGAAGTACCCGTGTGTGACCAGGAGTCCGCGGGAACGCCCACGCAGGACACGGACCTGTTCCGGGTGGAGAACGCCCGGGAGATGGCGCCGACCGACGCCCGCGAACTGTCGCGGCACTTCTTCGCGAGGCTGCGCACGCTCGAGGAGGGGACGCGCGAGTACCAGTACACGCGCAACACCCTGATCGAGATGAACCTGTCGCTCGTGCAGTTCGCGGCGCGGCGCTTCCGGGCCCGTGTGCTCGGCGGCGGCCTCGACATGGAGGACGTCATCCAGGTGGGGACGATCGGCCTGATCAAGGCCATCGACCGCTACGACACCGAGCGCGAGGTCGAATTCTCCACCCTGGCCCTCCCGTACATCACCGGTGAGATCAAGCGGTACTTCCGCGACACCACGTGGGCCGTGCACGTGCCGCGCCGGCTCCAGGAACTGCGTACGGAGCTGGCCAAGGCCCAGGAGTCCCTGAGCGACGACCTGGGCAGGGCGCCGACCGTCAAGGAACTCGCCCTCCACCTGGAGCTGTCCGAGGACGAGATCATCGACGGGCTGGTCGCCGCGAACGGCTACACCAGCAGCTCCCTCGACGCCACCGCCGACAGCGACGAGGCGTCCTCGGCGGGCCGCAGTGCCCGGCCGGCGGCGGAACGCCACGGAGCCGTCGATCCCGGCATGGAACTCTTCGAGGAGTTCCACACCCTCGCGCCCCTGCTGGAGCAGCTCGACGAACGCGACCGGCTCATCCTGCAGATGCGTTTCGGTCAGGAGAAGACCCAGGCCGAGATCGGCGCCGCACTCGGCGTGTCCCAGATGCAGGTCTCGCGGATCCTGTCCCGGACCCTGGCCCGGCTGCGCACCGGCATGCTCGCGGTGTAGGAAGGGATCGTGAACCTTCCATCCGGCGCGGAGGCGGCAGCGGACGCGTGGGCGCCGCTGACCGCCCGGCCGTGGCGGGACGGTCCCGGCGCGCGCCTGAGCGGCAGCTGCGACCTCGACACGCGGCAGTGCCTGTCCGCCGCGCTCGGCGCCGTGACCGCGATTCCCGGTCCCGTCGTCCACCTCGACCTCTCCGCCGTGGTCTTCCTCGACACGGCCGCGGTCGCCGCCCTCGTACGGGCCGCGGCCGCCCTCAGCGGGCAGGGGCGGCGCCTCCTGCTCCACGACCCGCCGTACTCGCTCCGCAAGGTCGTGGAGATGTTCCCGGACGAATGCGCCGCGCTGGAGGTCGCAGCATGATCACTGTTCCTGAGCCCGCCGGGCCCGGGGCCTTCGTCCATCCCGCCCTCTTCTACCAGGACCTGGACGCGTACGTGGCCGGCGTGGGCTCCTTCGTGGGCACCGCCGTGTCTGCCGGCGAGCCGGTCCTCGTCGCCGTACCGGGCCCGCACCTGGACCCCCTGCGCGAGAGCCTCGGCGCGAGCGCGGCCGCGGTGACCTGGACGGACATGACCGGGCTGGGCCGCAATCCCGGCCGCATCCTGGCCGCCCTGCAGGACTTCGCCGACCAGCACGTGAGCCGGCCGGTCCGGATCGTCGGAGAACCGATCTGGCCCGGCCGCTCCCCCGCCGAGGTCCTCGAGGCCACCCGGCACGAGGCCCTCATCAACACGGCCTTCGCCGGGCGGCCCGCCACCATCCTGTGCCCCTACGACACACAGGGACTGGCGCCCGAGGTGCTGGCCGACGCTCGGCGCACGCACCCCACCCTCATCGAGGGGGGCACCGACCTGCCGAGCCCGGCGTACACCGACGCCGCGCGGGTCTCGGCGGACTGCGACCGGCCGCTGCCCGAACCCGGGGCCGGAACGCACCGGTTCGTCTACGCCCACGGAGGGCTGGCCGAGGTGCGCGACCACGCCGACGCCTGGGCCCGCGGGACCGCCCTCGCCCCGGCGCGCCGCGGCGACCTGGTCCTGGCCGTCAGCGAGGCCGCGGCCAACTCCCTCTCCCACGGGGGCGGGAAGGGCACCCTGCGCCTGTGGACCACGTCAGGCCCCGGTGCGGGGGTCGTCGCCGAGATCCGGGACTCGGGCCGCCTGGCGGATCCCCTGGCGGGGCGCCGCCGCCCCTCCCTGGCCTCCGCCAACGGCGGTCGCGGCCTGTGGATGATCCACCAGCTCTGCGACCTGGTCGAGGTCCGGGCCCTGGACGACGGCTTCACGCTGCGGCTCCACATGGCAACGCCCTGACACCGGAGGTCACCTACACTCGGGGGCGGACTCGGGTGTCCTCGGCCCGCCCGGGGGCATACGGACAGTCCGGGACACCGGCCGCGATCTCGTCGGGCGGTACCGGGAGCAGTGAACGAGGCAGCGTCGGCACGGGGGTGCACAGCATGGTGGAGACCATCGGTCCGGAGACGGGAGATCCAGTGAGCGCCGGCCCTACCGGCGGCCTTCCCGGCGGAGGCCAGCGGCGTCGCCTGGCTCTGGCGGGCGTCGGCGGCGCGGTGGCCAAGGGACGCGATTTCACGCGCCGGGCCCTGCGGGACTGGGGCTGGGACGGCACCGAGACCTCCGAGGACACCCTGCTCCTCGTGTCCGAGCTGCTGACCAACGCCTCCCTGCACGCGGACGGCTGCCGGGAGCTCGTGCTCACGGCCGGGGAAACGCTGCGCATCGAGGTGTACGACGGCACGACAGCCCTGCCGCTCCTCCACCCGGCCCCGCGCCGCGGCATGCCGGGCGGCCACGGTCTGCACATCGTGGAGCGCCTGTCCGACCGCTGGGGCACGCACACCCACGAACACGGCAAGGCCGTCTGGGCCGAGATCGAGGCATCCCGGCTCAAGTCCGGCAGGCCCGCGCCGCGCTGACCGGGCCGGGATGACCGGGCCGGGCACGGGGTCTGCTCGTCACTGCGGTCCGCTCGGCGGCCGTCCCGGGTGGGAGTGCGTCGATCCGGCCGCCGGGGGCAGGAGCGCTTCATGACCTCTCATCAGCTCACCTCCCTGTCCCTGGCTCCGGCGATCGGGCCCTCCTGGGTGCACCTGCTGGTCATCGCCTTCGCTCTGATCGTCCTCGTGCACACCCTGGTGCGACACCGGTAGATCCGTGCGCGCCGTCGCCGGCGGCCCCGTAGGAAACGTCCCCGCCCGACCGGGCCCGTACGGTACGGGCC
>NZ_JBHXKA010000086.1:0-34577 GCF_042722885.1 Streptomyces sp. NPDC058401 | reverse complement strand
CTCCCCCCCGCCGTGCCTCTAACTCGGCCGGGCCCCCAGCAAAACCTGTCGCGCCGGTGCGCCCGGTGGGTGTTCCGGGGGGGGCGGCGGCCGCCGCCCCCACCGGAACTCGTTACAGGCCCGGGCCGCGGACCGGGATGTGGGTGAAGGTGGGTTCCGGGGCGGGGTTCTGGAAGAAGTCGTTGCCCTTGTCGTCGACCACGATGAAGGCCGGGAAGTCCTCGACCTCGATCTTCCAGACGGCCTCCATGCCGAGCTCCTCGTACTCCAGGACCTCGACCTTCTTGATGCAGTCCTGGGCGAGGCGCGCCGCCGGGCCGCCGATGGAGCCGAGGTAGAAGCCGCCGTGCTTGCCGCACGCGTCGGTGACCTGCTGGGAGCGGTTGCCCTTGGCCAGCATGACCTTGGAGCCGCCCGCCGCCTGGAACTGCTCGACGTAGGAGTCCATGCGGCCGGCCGTGGTCGGGCCGAAGGAGCCGGAGGCGTAGCCCTCGGGGGTCTTCGCGGGGCCCGCGTAGTAGACCGGGTGGTCCTTCAGGTACTGCGGCATCTCCGCGCCCGAGTCGAGGAGTTCCTTGATCTTGGCGTGCGCGATGTCGCGGGCCACGACCAGCGGGCCGGTGAGGGAGAGGCGGGTCTTCACCGGGTGCTGGGTGAGGGTGGCGAGGATCGCGTCCATCGGCTGGTTCAGGTCGATGGAGACCACGTCCGCCGATTCGGCGAGATGCTCGTCCGTGGTTTCCGGGAGGAAGCGGGCCGGGTCGCGTTCCAGCTGCTCCAGGAAGACGCCCTCGGCGGTGATCTTCGCGGTGGCCTGGCGGTCCGCGGAGCAGGAGACGGCGATCGCGATCGGGAGGGACGCGCCGTGGCGGGGGAGGCGGACGACGCGGACGTCGTGGCAGAAGTACTTGCCGCCGAACTGCGCGCCGATGCCGATCTTCTGGGTGAGCTCGAAGACCTGCTGCTCCAGAGCCTCGTCGCGGAAGCCGTGGCCGAGCACGGAGCCCTCGGTGGGCAGCTCGTCCAGGTAGTGGGCCGAGGCGTACTTCGCGGTCTTCAGGGCGTGCTCCGCCGAGGTGCCGCCGACCACGATCGCCAGGTGGTACGGCGGGCAGGCCGCCGTGCCGAGCGAGCGGATCTTCTCTTCCAGGAACTTCATCATGGAGGCCTCGTTGAGGACCGCCTTGGTCTCCTGGTAGAGGAAGGACTTGTTGGCGGAGCCGCCGCCCTTGGCCATGAAGAGGAACTTGTACGCGCCGCCGTCGGTCGCGTACAACTCGATCTGCGCGGGCAGGTTCGAGCCGGTGTTCTTCTCCTCCCACATGGTGACCGGGGCCATCTGCGAGTAGCGGAGGTTGAGGCGGGTGTACGCGTCGTAGATGCCGTGGGAGAGGGCCGCCTCGTCCGAGCCCTCGGTGAGGACGTTCTGGCCGCGCTTGCCCATCACGATCGCCGTGCCCGTGTCCTGGCACATCGGCAGCACGCCGGCCGCCGCGATGTTCGCGTTCTTCAGGAGGTCGAGGGCGACGAACTTGTCGTTCGCCGAGGCCTCGGGGTCGTCGATGATGCGGCGCAGCTGCGCGAGGTGCGCGGGGCGCAGGAAGTGCTGGATGTCGTGGATGGCCTCTTCGGCGAGCTTGCGCAGCGCCTCCGGCTCGACCTTGAGGAACGTACGGCCGTCGGCCTCGAAGGTCGAAACGCCTTCGGAGGTCACCAGCCGGTACGGGGTGGAGTCCTCGCCCAGGGGCAGCAGGTCGGTGTACGCAAACTCTGGCATGACGGCAGTCATTCCCTCACTCGGCAGACGGCGCTGACGACCGTTTGGCAGCGCGGTATCCAGCGTAGGACCTCTTCCGGCGGCTTTTGTTGTGAGGTAAGGCTCACTGGCCAGTATCGCGATCTATCGTGTCTCGCTATGCTGGGCGCGTGGACCTGGAAAAGCAGCCCTCATCCGCGCCGGCCCCCGCGCCGGCCCCCGCACCCGCGCCGGCTCCGGCCCCAGGGCTGCGCGCCTCCGATGCGGACCGGGACCGGATCGCGCAGATCCTCGCCGACGCCGTCGCCGAGGGCCGGCTGACCGCCGAGGAGCACTCCGACCGGCTCGACTCGCTGTACGCGGTGAAGACGGTCGCCGAGCTGGACGTGCTCGTACGGGACCTGCCCGCGCCCGGCGCCCGGCAGGAGGCGGCGCACTACGCCCCGGGAGCCCCGGCGGGCGCCCCGGTCGAGACGGTCGTCGCCGTGTGCAGCAGCTCCTCCCGCAAGGGTCGCTGGCGGCCGGGCGCGCACACCCGCGCGATCTCCGTCATGGGCGACATCAGCATCGACCTGACCCAGGCGGTCTTCGAGCAGCAGGTCACCGAGATCAACGTGACGAGCATCCTCGGCAACGTGGAGATCCTGGTCCCGGAGAACGTCACCCTGCGCGGCTACGGCAGCGGGGTCCTCGGCAACTTCGAAGTGCGGGGCGAGGGTCGCGGCGCGACCGACCCGCAGGCCCCGGTCGTGATCGTCCGCGGCTTCGCCCTGCTGGGCAACATAGAGGCCCGCCCCAAACTCGGCGCCCGCCTGGTGGACCTCGCGCACCGGCTCCGCAAGGGCTGGGAAGGCGCCCGGTAGGTCGGGAAGGCGCCCGGTAGGGGCGGCGCGCCGACAACTGGCCCTGAAATCAGCCCCTTTGGCCGGTAGGCGACCGTAGGGTCGGCCCATGACCGCATCCAAGTGGGACCTCCTCGACCAGGCATACGAGGCGCTGCGCACCGTCGCGGGCGCCGTACCGGCCGACGCCCTCGGCGCACCGACGCCGTGCGAGCAGTGGAATGTCGGCCAAGTGCTCCAGCACGCGGCCGGCGACCAGCTCGCCTACGCGGGCCGCCTCACCGGCGGGCCCGGACCGGCCGAGGACCCCTTCGCGCCCACCGGCGCCCTGACGGGCACCCCCGCGGAGCTGCTGGAGCCGGCCCTCGCCGCCGCCGCGGAGGCCTTCGCCGGGGTCCGGCCGGGCACCGCCGAGGTGCCCGTGCCGCTGCCCCCCTTCACCCTCCCCGCCGAGACCGCCGTCGCCGCGGCCGCCCTCGACGCCGCCGTCCACGCCTGGGACCTCGCGGTCGCCACCGGCCAGGCCTCCCCGCTCACCCCCGCCCTCGCGCTGGCCCTGGGCCCGGCCGCCCGGCTGCTCGCCGAGCCGCTGCGCGGGTTCGCGTACGCCCCGGCGCTCAGCCCCGCGCCCGGTCCGGACACCGATCCGGCCGGTGCGCTGCTCGCCTTCCTGGGCCGCCGGCCCGACTGGACGCCGACCGGCGCGTGACGTCCGGGTGACGGGCGCGGGGCCGGGCGGGGCGGGCCGGCGGGGGGCCCGGGGCGGTCCGGGGCGGGCTCGGGGCGGGGGCACCTTTCGGTCGAACCGGCCGGATCGACGGCACACGGTGCATAGGGGCGCGCACAACGGGTAGGGACAGGTGCGTCGCCTCTCTCGCTCGCGTATACGTCGTCAGGAGTAGACCGTGCCGCATCCGCCGCGCCAGTCCCTGCAGGTAGCCGCCGTCCAGAGTCTTCAGGGGCGCCCGGCGGCGGTCGTGCCGAAGCCTCGGGTGCCGGCCAGGGAAGAGGACGGTCCATGGCACGCGGACGCGGTGTGCCGGCGCGACGAGGCCGGGCTGTTCTTCGCCCCGTCCAAGGAGCCGACCGCCGCCCGGCTGTCCCGCGAAGACGCCGCCAAGCGGGTCTGCGCCCGCTGTCCCGTCATGGTCGCCTGCCGGGAGCACGCACTGATCCAGCCCGAGCCCTACGGGGTCTGGGGCGGACTGACGGCCGCCGAGCGCCGCGTGGTGCTGGCCCGCCGGCGGCGCCGGGCGGGGGAGCTGCGCGAAGCCTCGTAGGGCCGCAGCCTCGTAGGGCCAGGGCTCGCAGCTTCGCAGGGCCCGCAGCTTCGTAGGGCCGCAGTCTCGTAGTGAGCCGTCCGCCCCCTTCAGGGGGCATACGGAAGGGGCGCCCCCGCCGCACGCGGGAGCGCCCCTTCCGTGTTGCCGTGCCGCCCGCGGGCTACTTGGCGCGGTCGAAGTCGATCGCGCTGTACGCGCGGAGCTTCGAGAGGCGGTGGGTCGAGTCGATCTGCCGGATCGTGCCCGACTTGGAGCGCATGACCAGCGAGGAGGTCGTCGCGGTCTCCGAGCGGTAGTGGACGCCGCGCAGCAGCTCGCCGTCCGTGATGCCGGTGGCGACGAAGAACACGTTGTCGCCGGAGACCAGGTCGTTCGTGTAGAGCACGCGGTCCAGGTCGTGGCCCGCGTCGATCGCCTTCTGGCGCTCGGCCTCGTCCTTGGGCCACAGCTTGCCCTGGATGGTGCCGCCCATGCACTTGATCGCGCAGGCCGAGATGATGCCCTCGGGGGTCCCGCCGATGCCGAGCAGCAGGTCGATGCCGCTGTCCTCGGTGACGGCCAGCACCGAGCCGGCGACGTCGCCGTCCGAGATGAACTTGATGCGCGCACCGGTCTCGCGGATCTCCTTGACGATGCCCTCGTGGCGGGGGCGGTCCAGGATGATCACCGTGACGTCTTCCACGGCCATGTTCTTGGCCTTGGCGACGCGGCGGATGTTGACGGAGACCGGGGCGTTGATGTCGACGAAGTCGGCGGCCTCGGGGCCGGTGACCAGCTTCTCCATGTAGAACACCGCGGACGGGTCGAACATGGTGCCGCGGTCGGCGGCGGCCAGCACGGCGATGGCGTTCGGCATGCCCTTGGCGTTCAGGGTGGTGCCGTCGATGGGGTCCACGGCGATGTCGACCTCGGCACCGGTGCCGTCGCCGACCCGCTCGCCGTTGAAGAGCATCGGGGCTTCGTCCTTCTCGCCCTCGCCGATGACGACGACGCCGTTCATCGAGACGGTGGAGATCAGGGTCCGCATCGCGTTGACGGCGGCGCCGTCGGCTCCGAGCTTGTCACCGCGCCCGACCCAGCGGCCGGCGGCCATGGCGGCGGCCTCGGTGACCCGTACGAGTTCCAGTGCGAGGTTGCGGTCGGGTGCCTCCGGAGAGACTTCGAGCTGGGGCGGCAGGTTGTGCTCGGTCATCGGAGCGCACCTTTCTGTACGGCGACGGCCGGAAGTGAGGGTCCCTGGACTCTATCGGTACGTCGACATATTGAGCAGACCGGGTCACGTATGAGCGCCATATCGGTCAGCTGATTGTCCTGAGCGGACATCTTGCGCCGCGCGCGGCGTGCCTTCCGGACCCCGGCGGTGATCGCCCGGAGCCATGCGGGACCATGGTGGTGTGGCAGGTATGAAGGGCAAGCAGACGGTCGTGGACATGGTCCGGTCGCTGGCGGTGATCGGGCTCGTGGTCGGGGGGATCTATTTGGTCATCCCACATGACGACAAGGCCGATCCGACCCGGGTGGTCGACTACCGCGTCGAAAGCCTCACGGCCCGGCGCGCGGCCCCGTACCCCGTGGCGGTGCCCGTCGGGCTGCCCCCGGAGTGGCGGGCCACCTCGGTGGGCTACACGCGCAAGGAGGCCAGTGCCTGGCACCTGGGCTTCCTGGACCCGGCGCAGCAGTACGTGGCGGTGGAGCAGTCCGCGGACGCCTCCGACAAGTACATCGCCAAGGTGACCCGGAAGGCCACGGCCACCGGGCAGACCCAGCAGGTCGGCGACCAGGTCTGGGAGCGCTGGGACGGCGAGAAGTACGACGCCCTCGTGCGGCACGAGCAGGGCTACGTCACCGTGGTGACGGGGACGGCCCCCTTCGAGCAGCTCGGCGCGATGGCCGCGGCGCTGGAGTTCAAGCAGGGTTCGCAGGGTTCGTAGCAGGCAGGGTTCGCAGCAGGACGCGGACGCGGTACGACGTGCAGCGGTACGACGTGAAAAGGCCGCGCCCCCGGGATTCCGGGGGCGCGGCCTTTTCGTTCACTGCGTGCGGGGCTGGGCTCAGACGGTCGTGATGACCTGGTCGAACTCCAGGCGCGGGGAGCGCGGGAACCAGGCGTCATCGCCCGGCTTGCCGATGTTGATGACCATCAGCGGGGTGTGGTCGCCGTCCAGGAACTCCTTCTGGACGCCGGCGAAGTCCAGACCGGTCATCGGGCCGGCGGCCAGGCCGGCGGCGCGGACGCCGATGATGAAGTACGCGGCCTGCAGCGCGGAGTTGACCAGCGCGGACTGCTCGCGGACCGGACGCTCGGAGAAGAAGGCGTCCTTGGCCTGCGGGAAGTGCGGGAGCAGCTGCGGGAGCTCCTCGTGGAACTCGTTGTCCGCGGACAGGATCGCGACCAGCGGGGCGGTGGAGGTCTTGGCCTGGTTGCCCTGGGCCATGTGCTTCACGAGGCGCTCGCGGGCCTCGGGGGAGCGGACCAGGGTGATGCGCAGCGGCGTCTGGTTGAACGCGGTCGGGCCGAACTTCACCAGGTCGTAGATCGCCTGGACCTGCTCCTCGGTCACCGGCTCGTCGGAGAACGTGTTGGCGGTGCGGGCCTCACGGAAGAGGAGGTCCTGAGCGGCGGCGTCGAGAACGAGAGACATCGGAAAGCCTTCTTCTGTGCGGGACTGCGTGACTGCTGTAGCGATGTCCAGAGACTACGACGCAGATAGATGAAATTTCAACTAAATCTCTCGGCGGGTGAGAGAGATCACTCCCCGCCGGCACCCTCCGCCGCCTCGCGCGCCGCGAGCGCGGAGTCCAGCCGGGCGCGGGCCCCCTCCAGCCAGTGGCGGCACACCTTCGCGAGCTCCTCGCCGCGCTCCCAGAGCGCGAGGGAGTCCTCCAGCGAGGTGCCGCCGGCCTCCAGCTTGCGGACGACCTCGATCAGCTCGTCCCGGGCCTGCTCGTACCCCAGCGCCGTATCGGTCTCGGCCATTCCCGCTCCCACCTTAACTGTGTAGTACACCGAAATTTGTTGCGGCAGTGTGAAGCGCACTGCCGGCGCTGCCTGCCCTGCTCGTACCGGCCTTGCTCAGGAGGGCTCCTCGGCGTCGGCCACCCGCACCGAGAACTCCCCCTCCGCCACCCGCGCCCGCAGCACGTCGCCCGCCGACACGTCCTCGGGGGAGCGCACCACGTGCCCGTCGGCCCGCTGGAGCACCGCGTACCCGCGCTCCAGGGTGGCGGCCGGGGACAGTGCCACCACGCGGGCGAGGGTGTGCGCCAGCTCCGAATCGGCCCGGTCCAGCAAGTGCCCCAGGGTCCGGCGGCCACGCGCCAGCAGGGCGTCCACCTCCGCCTCCCGGGTCTCCACCATCCGCTGGGGGTGGACGAAGACCGGCCGCGCGAGTGCGTGCGCGAGCCCCCGCTCCTCCCGGTCGAGCAGCCCGCGCACGGCGCGCAGCCCCCGGCCCTGCAGCTGGCGCACCCGCTCCAGTTCCTCGCCGACGTCCGGGACCACCTTCTTCGCCGCGTCCGTGGGCGTGGAGGCCCGCAGGTCCGCGACCAGGTCCAGCAGCGGGGAGTCCGGCTCGTGCCCGATCGCCGAGACCACGGGGGTGCGGGCCGCCGCGACGGTCCGTACGACCTCCTCGTCGGAGAAGGGCAGCAGGTCCTCCACGCTGCCGCCGCCGCGGGCCACGATGATCACGTCGACCTCGGGCATGGAGTCCAGCTCCTTGACCGCCTGGATCACCTGGGGCACCGCGTGCACCCCCTGGACGGCGACGTTGCGGACCTCGAAGCGGACCGCCGGCCAGCGCCGCCGGGCGTTCTCCAGCACATCGCGCTCGGCCGCCGAGGCCCGTCCCACCACCAGCCCGATCAGCTGCGGCAGGAACGGCAGCGGCTTCTTGCGGTCCAGCGCGAAGAGCCCCTCGGAGGCGAGGGAGCGCTTGAGCCGCTCCAGCCGGGCCAGGAGCTCGCCGATGCCGACGGGCCGTATCTCGGTGGCCCGCAGGGACAGCTGCCCGCGCGGGGCGTACCACTCCGGCTTGGCGAGCACGACGACGCGGGCGCCCTCCGACACGGAGTCCGCGACCTCGTCGAAGACCTGCCGGAAGCAGGTCACGCTCAGGGAGATGTCGTGCGAGGGATCGCGCAGCGTCAGGAAGACCACCCCCGCTCCCGGCCGCCGCGAGAGCTGCGTGATCTGCCCTTCCACCCACACCTGGCCGAGCTTGTCGATCCAGCCCCCGATGAGCCGGGAGACCTGACCGACCGGCAGCGGCGCGTCAGCCGACGAATTCAGACCCATGCACGCAGGCTAACCGCCTGCGCCGACACCGGCGTCGGGCCGGGAGTCTTCGTCCTGCCCGCGTCGCCCCCGCTGGGCCACCAGGATGCACAGGCCCACCAGCAGCCACACGGCCCCCACGAGTTGCGCGGTCCACGAGGCCTCGACGATCACCGCGAGGGTCACGGCGGCGCCGAGCACCGGGATGACGAGGTGCTTGAACCAGTTCGGGGGCCCCTCGCGCCGCTTGACCACGAACCAGCCGACCACCGAGGCGTGCAGCAGCGTGAACGCCACCAGCGCCCCGATGTCGACCACGGAGACGAGGTGGTCCAGCCCGTCGTCGCGCCGGGCCGCCCACACGGCCGCGACCAGCGTGACCGTCGCCGCCACCAGCAGGGCCGGGCGCGGAGTGCCGTGCGAGGTACGGGCCAGCGCGCGCGGCAGCCGCCCCTCGCGGGCCATCGCGAAGAGCAGCCTGCCCGCCGCGGCCTGCCCGGCCAGCGCGGCGAAGGCGGCCCCGATGGCCTTGCTGACGGCGACCAGGTCGTGCAGCCACATCCCTACGGAGGCCTCGACGGTCGTGTAGAAGGCCGAGCCCTGCTTCCCCGGGTCGGCCGCCAGTTCCGCCGCCGACAGGGGGCTGAGGAGGGCCGCCAGATAGGTCTGCGCGATGAACAGCACCCCGGTCAGCGCCAGGCAGAACAGCACCGCCCGCGCCACCTTCGCACTGCCCCCCGTCACCTCCTCGGCGAAGGAGGCGATGGCGTCGAAGCCCAGGTAGGACAGGACCGCGACCGAGACCGCGCCGAGCACGGCGGCCATGGAGAACCCGCCGAGCGAGCCGTCCCCGGTGAAGGGGGAGAGCCAGTCGCGGTGGGCCGCGCCCTGGATCAGTACGGTCACCGCCGAGACCAGGAACACCAGCAGGACCGCGATCTCCATGGCCAGCACGGCGAAGCCCACGCGGGCGGCGGCCCGTACGCCCCACAGGTTGAGCAGGGTGGTCACGACCACCGCCAGGGCCGTCCACACCCACCGGGAGACCTCCGGGACCAGGGCGTTCATGGCGATCCCGGAGAAGAGGTACGCGACCGCCGGGATCAGCAGGTAGTCGAGCATCGCCATCCAGCCCGCGATCAGCCCGGGACCCTCGCCGAGGCCCTTGCGGGCGTACGTGAAGACGGAGCCGGCCTGCGGGGCCACGCGCACCATCTGCGCGTAGGAGAAGGCCGTGAAGGCCATCGCCACCGTCGCGAAGAGGTAGACGAGGGCGACGGCGCCGTGCGATTTGGCGTCCAGGGTGCCGAAGACCCCGACCGGGGCCATGGGGGCGATGAAGAGCAGCCCGTACACCACCAGGTCCCGGAATCCGAGACTGCGGCGGAGCGAGCTGCCGGGTGCGGCGGACGGGCCGCCGGGCGGGCCGGGCGGCGTACGGGGATCCGTCGCGGACGCCATCTTTCCTCCGGGGGTACGGCCGGTGTGGATGTTCGACCCAGTGTGTGCCGAACGGGGGACCCACGGCCTGCTGGACACCCCCGTACGATGGAGCCCATGACTGCTGACGCCCCCGCTCCCGCTTCCCGCCGCGTCCTGCTCGCCGCCCCGCGCGGCTACTGCGCGGGCGTGGACCGAGCCGTGATCGCCGTCGAGAAGGCTCTCGAACAGTACGGCGCACCGGTCTACGTGCGGCACGAGATCGTGCACAACAAGTACGTCGTGAAGACCCTGGAGAACAAGGGCGCGATCTTCGTCGAGCGGACCGAGGAGGTCCCCGAGGGCTCCATCGTGATGTTCTCCGCGCACGGCGTGGCCCCCGTGGTCCACGAGGAGGCGGCCCGCGGCAAGCTCGCGACGATCGACGCCACCTGCCCCCTGGTCACCAAGGTGCACAAGGAAGCCATCCGCTACGCGAACGAGGACTTCGACATCCTCCTCATCGGCCACGAGGGCCACGAGGAGGTCGTCGGCACCTCCGGCGAGGCCCCGGACCACATCACCATCGTGGACGGCCCGCACGACGTGGAGAAGGTCACCGTCCGCGACGAGTCCAAGGTCGTCTGGCTGTCGCAGACCACCCTCTCCGTCGACGAGACGATGGAGACGGTCGACGCCCTGAAGACCAAGTTCCCGCTGCTCGTCTCGCCGCCCAGCGACGACATCTGCTACGCCACCTCGAACCGCCAGGAGGCGGTCAAGGTCATGGGCAAGGACTGCGACCTGGTCATCGTCGTCGGCTCCAAGAACTCCTCGAACTCCATCCGCCTCGTCGAGGTCGCCCTCGACGCGGGCGCGAAGGCCTCGTACCTGGTGGACTTCGCCAGCGAGATCGACGAGGCCTGGCTGGACGGCGTCACCACCGTCGGTCTGACCTCGGGCGCCTCGGTGCCGGAGGTGCTGGTCGACGAGGTGCTGGAATGGCTGGCCGCGCGCGGGTACGGGGACGTGGAGATCGTCAAGACGGCCGAGGAGTCCATCGTCTTCTCGCTGCCCAAGGAACTGCGCCGCGACCTGCGCGCGGAGGCGGCGGAGCTGGTGGCGGCTCCGGGCGCCGGTACGGACGCTGCTCCGGGCGTACAGAAGTAGGTACCTCCCCGGCAGGGCGCTCCGGCGGGACTTTTCGTACGGTGAGTCCATGGAGATCTTCGGCGTGGACATCGGCGGTTCCGGGATCAAGGGCGCTCCCGTGGACCTGAACCGTGGCGACCTGGCGCAGGAGCGCCACAAGGTGCTGACACCGCAGCCGGCCACCCCCGACGGGGTGGCCGGCTGCGTCGTCGAGGTGGTGCGCCACTTCGACTGGGACGGACCGGTGGGCGTCACCTTCCCCGGGGTGGTCACCGGCGGGGTGACCCGGTCGGCGGCCAACATGGACAAGGCCTGGGTCGGCGTGGACACGGCGGCGCTGCTCTCCTCGAAGCTCGACGGCCGTCCGGTGACGGTCCTGAACGACGCGGACGCGGCCGGGGTCGCGGAGATGGCCTACGGGGCGGGGCGCGGGGTCGACGGCACTGTCATCCTGCTCACGCTGGGCACCGGGATCGGCAGCGCGCTCTTCACGGACGGGCACCTGGTGCCCAACAGCGAGCTGGGCCACCTGGAGCTGAAGGGCCACGACGCGGAGACGCGGGCCTCGGTGAAGGCGAAGGACGACGGGGAGCTGACCTGGGAGCACTGGGCGCGCCGGGTGGGGAAGTACCTGGCGCACGTGGAGATGCTGTTCTCCCCGGACCTGTTCATCATCGGCGGCGGCGTGAGCCGCAAGCCGGAGAAGTTCCTGCCGCTGATCGAGGGCGTCCGGGCCCGGATCGTGCCGGCGGAGCTGCAGAACAACGCGGGCATCGTGGGAGCGGCGATGGCGGCGCGGTCGGCGTCTAAGTAGGGGCCGGAGCCGTCCCCGCCGCCGTCAGGCCGGAGCCGTCCCCGCAGGCCGGAGCCGTCCCCGCCGCCGTCAGGCGACGCGGCGGGGCATCCGCCGGCGGCCGATGAGGACGGCCTTGCGCACCACCGTGATCAGCGCGGCCACCAGCGTGCCGGCGTACAGCCAGCCGGCGTGCAGGGACAGTGCGGACACCAGCCCCATCACCTCGCCGGCGAAGCCGCCGGAGCCGCCCGACACGGGCCACACTCCGGCGGCGAAGGCGATGGGCGCGGTGATCGGCGCGGTGATCAGGTCGGCGGGCCGGACCCACAGGGCGGTGGCGGCCGCGACGGGCAGGAAGAGCAGGCCGTAGACGAACAGCGAGGCGTCGAACAGCAGCCAGTCGAGGCCGCCGATCAGGAACATGGCGGCGCAGGCGAAGAGCCCGCCGCCGAGCCCGGTCAGCCGGGGCCGCGGCAGCCGGCTCCGCACCGCTGCGGGCGCTCGCCGGGGGGACCGCTCGGCAGACCTCTCCGCAGACCGTTCCGCGGACTTCTCCGCAGACCGCTCCGCCGGGTGACGTACCGTACGCGCCTTGTATCGCTCCACCCCCCAAAACTAGGCGGGGAGGCCGCCGATCACGTGCCCGGACACGCGTACACCGGGCCCCCCTCATCGGAAAGTAAACTGTCCGGTGGCCCACTCCGGGCCGCCGCCCCCTCCAGCTACGGGAAGTCGCCAACGTGTCGCTCACGATCGGAATCGTCGGCCTGCCGAATGTCGGCAAGTCGACCCTGTTCAACGCCCTGACCAAGAACGACGTGCTGGCGGCCAACTACCCGTTCGCCACGATCGAGCCGAACGTCGGCGTCGTCGGCGTTCCGGACGCCCGCCTCGGCGTCCTGGCCGGCATCTTCGGTTCCGCCAAGCTCCTCCCGGCGACGGTCGACTTCGTCGACATCGCCGGCATCGTGCGCGGTGCGTCGGAGGGCGAGGGCCTCGGCAACAAGTTCCTCGCGAACATCCGCGAGTCGGACGCGATCTGCCAGGTCATCCGCGCCTTCAAGGACGAGAACGTCGTCCACGTCGACGGCAAGGTCTCGCCGAAGGACGACATCGAGACCATCAACACCGAGCTGATCCTCGCGGACCTCCAGTCCATCGAGAAGGCGGTGCCGCGCCTGACGAAGGAGTCCCGCCTCCAGAAGGAGAAGGTCGCGGTCCTCGCGGCCGTCGAGAAGGCCGTGAAGATCCTCGAAGCGGGCGACACCCTCTTCTCGCACGGCATCACGAAGGGCACGGAGCAGGGCGACCTCCTCCACGAGCTGCACCTCCTCACGGTCAAGCCGTTCCTCTACGTGTTCAACGTGGACGAGGACGAGCTGACGGACGATGCCTTCAAGGCCGAGCAGAGCGCGCTGGTCGCCCCGGCCGAGGCGATCTTCCTGAACGCCAAGCTGGAGGCCGAACTCATCGAGCTCGACGACGACGAGGCCCTCGAACTCCTCCAGTCGGTCGGCCAGGAAGAGCCCGGCATGGCCACCCTCGGCCGCGTCGGCTTCGCCACCCTGGGCCTGCAGACCTACCTGACGGCCGGCCCGAAGGAAACCCGCGCCTGGACCATCAAGCAGGGCGCCACCGCCCCCGAGGCCGCCGGCGTGATCCACACCGACTTCCAGCGCGGCTTCATCAAGGCGGAGATCATCTCCTTCGCGGACCTGGTCGCCTGCGGCTCGGTCGCCGAAGCCCGCTCCAAGGGCAAGGCCCGCATGGAGGGCAAGGACTACGTCATGCAGGACGGCGACGTGGTGGAGTTCCGCTTCAACGTCTGAGCGGACCTGGACAAACGGCCTGACCTGCGAGAAAGCAGGTCAGGCCGTTGTGCTGTCCGCAGTAGTCCGCGGCTCGGCGGCGGCGGTGGCAGTATGCGGCGGACATGGCGAGAGGAGCCGGGGCGGGATGGGGCGCAGTGAGCGGGAGGCGGTCGCCGCGGGAGGGCGGCTGTACGAGGCGGCGCAGGCGGTGGCCGGTGACCACGGGCGGGCTGTCGAGGCGGTTCGGGCGGCGCTGAAGCCGATCTGCGATACGGCGGCGGAACAGGCGCTGGACGCCATCCCGGTGGCCCGGTTGAAGGAGGTCACCGAGGGCCGGCTGAGGCTCGGGGAAGTCGAGAGGAGCGGGCTGCGGTCGATCCGGCAGGTGCTCGATGCCGGTTCCTACCGGTTGCGCCAGATTCCCGGCGTGGGGCAGCGGACCGCCGATCAGGTCATCGCGGCGGCACGTCAGATATCCGATGCCGTTCGGGAGACCATCGCCGTCCACATCGACGTGGATCGGCCGGAGCCGCGAACCACCTCACTCGTCTTGGCCCTGCACGTGCTGGTGGAAGCGGGCCCCGATGCGCGGCGAGCCGTCGACACGGCCGCGGCCCTCTCGGAGCGGCTCGGTCCGCTGCTGGCGGAGGCCAAGCCGGCCGCCGGGCGGCTGCGGATGCTGCTGGTGGGGCAGGCCAAGCGAGCTCAGGCACTGGAGGCCGTTGCAGAGGTCCGCGGGCTGACCGAGGAAGCAGGACGGGGCGGTGTGCCGGAGCTGCTCGCACAGGCCTCGGTGGATCTGCTGCGCGGTACCTCGACCGAGGTCGCGGCCTGGGTCGACTTCGAGCTGCGATCCGCCGAGTACTACAGCCTGCTCGCGGAGATCTCCGGCCGCAGACCCGACACCGCCGCTGCCGAGGGGTTCCTGCCCGACGAAGTCGCCGAGCGGGTCCGCGATCAGATGCTGGACGACACCCACCGACGGGTCTCGCTGCGCGGCTATCAAGCCTTCGGGGCGCGCTTCGCGCTGGCGCAGCGGAAGGTGATCCTCGGCGACGAGATGGGGCTCGGCAAGACCATCCAGGCCATCGCTGCTCTGGCTCATCTCGCCGCCGAGGGGCAGAGCCACTTCATGGTCGTCTGCCCGGCCAGCGTCCTGATCAACTGGACGCGCGAGATCGAGGCCCGTAGCAAGCTGCGAGTGATGCCTCTGCACGGCCCCGAAAGGCAGGAGGCGTTCGCCGACTGGAAGGGCCGGGGCGGCGTAGGGGTGACCACTTTCGACGCCTTGCGCGGTTTCCCGGCCCCCGGAGACGGTGAGCTGGGGATGCTGGTCGTGGACGAGGCGCACTACGTGAAGAATCCGAGTACGCGTCGCTCCCAGGCAGTGACCGCATGGTCCGGGCACTGCGAACGCGTTCTCTTCATGACCGGCACGCCCATGGAGAACCGGGTCGCCGAGTTCCGCAGCCTTGTGCAGATTCTCCAGCCGCACCTGGCAGAGGCCGTCGGCGTCCGTGACGGAGCGGCCGGTTCCAAGGCCTTCCGGAAAGCCGTCGCCCCGGTCTATCTGCGCCGGAACCAGGAGGACGTTCTGACCGAACTGCCCGCGCTCCAGCAGACGGACGAGTGGGAGGAGCTGAGCGCGTCGGACGAGGATGCCTACCGCGAGGCCGTGCGCGCCGGCAACTTCATGGCGATGCGCAGAGCGGCGTACGCGCGCCCCGAGAAGTCGGCCAAGCTGAACCGGCTGTGCGAGATCGTCGAGGACGCCGCCGAGAACGGGCTGAAGGTGGTGGTGTTCTCCAACTTCAGGGATGTCCTGGGAACGGTGAAGGACGCGCTGGACGGTGCGCGGAGCAAGGGCGGCGGTCAGGTGTACGGTCCGCTCTCGGGGAGCGTGGCGCCCGCGCGCCGTCAGCAGCTGGTGGACGAGTTCGCCGCCGTACCGGGTCATGCGGTGCTGGTGGCGCAGATCGAGGCGGCGGGGGTGGGGCTCAACATGCAGGCCGCGTCCGTCGTCATCATCTGTGAGCCCCAGATCAAACCGACCATCGAACACCAGGCGGTGGCGCGGGCCCACCGCATGGGGCAGGTGCGTTCGGTCCGGGTGCACCGGCTGCTCACCACCCGCGGGGTGGACGAGCGGATGGTGGAGATGCTGAAGAACAAGACCCGCCTGTTCGACGCGTACGCACGTCGGAGCGCGGTCGCCGAGTCGACGCCGGACGCGGTCGACGTCTCGGACGTGTCGATGGCCCGCCGGATCGTCGAGGAGGAGCAGGCGCGGCTGGGAGCGGTCCGCGAAGAGTCCGCAGGGCACCCGTAAGCGACCGTCGGGCCGGTCTCAGCTGGTCCGGGGCGGGGTGAGCTTGTCGAGGTCCAGGGCGATCTCGAAGGGGACCGGGCGCTGGAGGGTGCCGCGGAAGATGCCGGCGGCCACGTAGGTCCTGGTGGGCTCGTCGAGCTCGTAGACGTGGACGACGGGGGCCCCGTCCTCGTCCTCGATGCGCCAGTGGTGCGGGATGCCGGCCTCCGCGTACTTGCGGAGCTTTACCGTGCGGTCGCGGTGGGCGGACTCGGGGGAGACGACTTCGATGACGAGCTGGACGTCTTCCGGTGCGAACCAGGTGCGGTCACCGTCGAAGTCGGCCGTCGTCACCAACAGGTCCGGTTCGGGACGGTTGCGCGGGTCGAGCTTGATGGTCATCTCGCGGCCGACTCTGGTGTCGGCGGGCACCTGTTCCATGAGGGCGACCGTGAGGATGGTGACGAGGTGGCCGTGCCACCACCGCTGGGGCGACAGCATGAAGACAAGGGCTCCGTCGATCAGCTCGGTGTGGCGGGGAGCCTCGGGGAGGCGGTCGAGGTCCTCCGCGAACCAGCCTTCCGCGCGCGGAGGGCGCATCCAGTCAGGCAGCGCGGTCATGAGGCAACCCTAGCGATCGAGGGCGCCGAGAGGGGGACTCGTCAGCCGGATTTCAGGGCTGCCAGGAAGTCCAGGCGGGTTTCCAGGCGGGACAGGTCGCGGTGGGTGAGGTGTTCGATGCGGGCGATGCGCCGGCGGAGGGAGTTCACGTGGAGGTGGAGGCGGGCGGCGCAGGCGGTCCAGGAGGCTTCGCAGTCGAGGAAGGTCTCCAAGGTGGCCAGCAGCTCGGTCCGGTGGCGGGCGTCGTGATCGCGCAGGGGGTCCAGGAGGCGGGCGGCGAAGGCCCGGCGGGCTTCGGCCGGAATGAGGGGGAGCAGGGTCAGGATGTGCGAGGTGAGGTCCTCCGGGCCGCGGACCGTCACCCGCTCGGGGGCGGCGTGCGCGATGCGCAGGGCGTTGTGGGCCTGCTCCAGTGAGCGGCGGGCGTTGCGCGGATCGGCCACCGGGGAGCTGACGCCGACGGAGACGCTGTCCGCCGGGCCGAGCCGGCGGGAGAGCGCCTCGGAGAGCCTGCGCTCCAGCGCGGCGTGGTCGAGGGCCGGGTCGGGGCGGCCGTCGGAGGGCTCGGGGACCAGCACGAGGAGGACGGCCCGGTCGCCTTCGACGGTGGCGGCGATGTCCTCCGAGGAGACCGGCACCGGGCCGTCCTCCTGGACCAGGGCCTCCTCCAGGAGGACGCGCAGGGCCGCGGCGGGGACGGGGCGGGCGCCCTGCCACTCGCCGGCGGCGACCACGAACTGGCAGCGCGGCCAGTGGCCGACCCCGCTGACCACGGCCTGCGCGGTGCTGCGCAGCCGGATGGGGATCTCCTCGGCCGGGACGCTGCCGTCGCGCAGCAGGGCGAGGGAGCGGTCGGCCAGGTCGTTGCGCGCCGTCTTGGTCTGCTCGTGGGCGGCGCGGGCGTCGGAGACGAGCTCGACGGTGCGGTCGAGGAGCTCGCGGTCGGGGGCCGGCCAGAGCGAGGTGTCGGACTCCATGACCAGCAGCCAGTCGCCCAGTTCGGAGGAGGAGGGAGCGGCGGGGGAAGAGGAGGAGGGAACGGGTATCGGTACGAGGGAGTAGAGGCGGCTGCCGATCGTGGCCGTGTGGGGGGACGTCCCGCCCGCGCGGCGGGCCGCGAGGTGGCGGGCGGCCAGGGCCGCCGCGGTCTTGGCGTGCAGTGGCGGCCGGGCTCCGGCGATCTGGCGTCCGGTGGCGGACAGGACGCGCACGTCGAGGCCGAGGGCGTGCCGCAGCAGCTCCAGTACGGAGTCGGGTGCGGCCCGGTCGGTGAGGAGCCGGCGGTGGCGTTCGACCAGGGCGGTCAGGTCGGCCAGGCCGGCGAGGCTGCCGGGGTCCCGGCGGTGCAGCCGGCGCAGGACGTGCTCGGTGACCGCGGCGAAGGAGGTCTCCGGCCGTACGGCGATCAGCGGGAGCCCGTGGCGGCGGCAGGCGCGCACGAGGTCGTGCGGGACGAGTCCGTGCTCGACCTCGCCGGCCGCGAGGGCCGTGACGCCCGCCCGGTGCAGGACGCGTACGAACGATTCGGCGTCCCCGTCCTCGCGCCACCAGGCGAGCCCCGTGAGGACGAGCTCGCCGCCGGTGAGGAAGCGGCCGGGGTCGGCCAGGTCGTTGGTCGCGACGGCGGAAACGGTCCGGTCGAGCAAGGCGCCGGGTGAGGAGTCGGGCGAGGCGTCGGGTGTGGATTCCTCATCGTGGCCCACCAGCAGGAGCAGTCCGAGCTCGGTGTCGTCCAGGAGTTCGCGTAGCCGCATGATCGCTACTTTCGCATGGGGTGAGATGTCTTGAGGGTGGATCAGAGCAGCTCACAGACATGTGAGTGGATGAATGCACGCTCGTCCACAGCCGACCGGGAAGCCGGTTCTGAGCGATCGGTGACTGCCTCGCCCCGTGGGGGCCACGGTCTACTTCTGTGCATGCGGCCGACGACTACTTCTGGCCACATGCGAACGAGGAGAGCCGCTCATGGAATTTCTTCACCCCGCCGACCGGGCCGGGACGCGGTGACGGTCGAAGGACCGGCCGTCCGCGCCGCCGGGCAGCGTGTCGCGCACGGGGGTCGCGACACCGGCTGGGCCGCAGACGGGAACCGATACCGGGAGCACCGGGAGCACCGGCAACACCGAGGACTTCAGGAAGAGGCGGTCTGATCATGGCTGGCACCACCACCGGTACCACCACCGGCATCCCCACCGAGGTCACCCAGGCCGCCGCCCGCACCCAGGGCGGCATCGGCGAGTCGACGCTGCGCCCGGACGGCACCCTGAAGGTGACCGGCGAGTTCGCGTACTCCTCGGACATGTGGCACGAGGACATGTTGTGGGGCCAGACGCTCCGCAGCACCGTGGCCCACGCCGAGATCCTGTCCATCGACGTCTCCGAGGCCCTGACCGTGCCCGGGGTCCACGCGGTCATGACGTACGAGGACCTGCCGACCCCGGTGAAGTACTACGGCATGGAGTTCCAGGACACTCCGGTCCTGGCGCACGGCAAGGTCCGCCACCACGGCGAGCCGGTGGCCCTGGTGGCCGCCGACCACCCGGAGACGGCCCGCCGGGCCGCCGCGAAGATCAAGATCGAGTACCGGGAGCTGCCCCTCGTCACCGACGAGGCCTCGGCGACCGCGCCCGACGCCGTGCTCGTCCACGAGAACCGCGAGGACCACCACTCCGCCCACGTCCCGCACCCCAACATCGTGCACCGCCAGCCCATCCTCCGCGGCGACGTGGCGCGGGCCCGCGAGCGCGCCGACGTCATCGTCACCGGCGAGTACGCCTTCGGCATGCAGGACCAGGCCTTCCTCGGCCCCGAGTCCGGACTCGCGGTGCCCTGCGAGGACGGGGGAGTCGACCTGTACGTGGCCACCCAGTGGCTGCACTCGGACCTCAAGCAGATCGCCCCGGTCCTCGGGCTGCCCGAGGAGAAGGTCCGCATGACCATGGCCGGCGTCGGCGGCGCCTTCGGCGGCCGCGAGGACATCTCCATGCAGATCACCGCCGGCGTGCTCGCGCTGCGCACCGGCAAGCCCGTGAAGATGGTCTACAACCGCTTCGAGTCCTTCTTCGGCCACGTCCACCGCCACCCGGCGAAGCTGTACTACGAGCACGGCGCCACCCGCGACGGCAAGCTCACGCACATGAAGTGCAGGATCGTGCTCGACGGCGGGGCCTACGCCTCGTCCACGGCCTCGGTCGTCGGCAACGCGGCCTCCCTCTCGGTCGGCCCGTACGTCATCGACGACGTGGACATCGAGGCGGTCGGCCTCTACACGAACAACCCGCCGTGCGGGGCGATGCGCGGCTTCGGCGCCGTCCAGGCCTGCTTCGCGTACGAGGCCCAGATGGACCGGCTCGCGGCGAAACTCGGCATGGACCCGGTGGAGTTCCGGCAGCTCAACGCCATGGAACAGGGCACGGTCATGCCCACCGGGCAGGTCGTCGAGGGCGCGGCCCCGGTCGCCGAGCTGCTGCGCCGGGTCAAGGCCCGCCCGCTGCCGCCCGAGCGCCAGTGGGAGAGCGCCGACGGCGCGGCCGACGTGCGCGCGCTGCCGGGCGGTCTCTCGAACACCACGCACGGCGAGGGCGTCGTACGGGGCGTCGGCTACGCGGTCGGCATCAAGAACGTCGGCTTCTCCGAGGGTTTCGACGACTACTCCACGGCCAAGGTGCGCCTGGAGGTCATCAACGGCGAGGCCGTCGCCCTGGTCCACACGGCCATGGCCGAGGTCGGCCAGGGCGGGATCACCATCCACGCGCAGATCGCCCGTACCGAGCTCGGGGTCCGGCAGGTCACCATCCACCCGGCCGACACCCAGGTGGGCTCGGCCGGTTCGACCTCGGCGGGCCGCCAGACGTACATGACCGGCGGATCCATCAAGAACTCCTGCGGGCTCGTCCGCGAGAAGGTCCTGGAGATCGGCCGCCGCAAGTTCGGTGACCGGGACGCGGCGTGGACCGGCGGCGGACTCCTCCTGGAGGACGGGAAGGTGGTCACCGAAGGGGGCGAGGTGCTCGCCGCCTTGGCGGACGTCCTGGAGGACGAGGTCGTGGAGATCGAGGCGGAATGGCGCCACCGTCCCACCGAAGCCTTCGACCTGCGGACCGGTCAGGGCAACGGTCACGTCCAGTACTCCTTCGCCGCGCACCGCGCCGTCGTGGAGGTGGACACCGAGCTCGGGCTCGTCAAGGTCGTGGAGCTCGCCACCGCCCAGGACGTGGGCAAGGCCCTCAACCCGCTGTCCGTGGTCGGCCAGATCCAGGGCGGCACCGTCCAGGGCCTGGGCGTGGCGATCATGGAGGAGATCATCGTGGACCCGGAGACCGCGAAGGTGAAGAACCCCTCCTTCACGGACTACCTGCTCCCGACGATCCTCGACGTGCCGACGCTCCCGGTCGACTACCTCGAAATGGGCGACCCGCACTCCCCGTACGGGGTCCGCGGCATCGGCGAGGCCCCGACCCTGTCGTCCACCCCGGCCGTCCTCGCCGCGATCCGCGCGGCGACCGGCCTGGAGCTCAACAGGACCCCGGTCCGCCCGGAACACCTCACCGGGTCCTGACCGACAAGATCCGAAAGAGACGGCCTAGTTGTCGGCGTACCTCTCCCAGGAGGGCCACGGGCCCGGGGCGGAGAGGGGTGACGCGCCCTGGTGGCGCAGACGCGACGAGAAGGAGGTCCGGGGGGTGAGGTCGCTCCAGCTCCAGGGACCGGCGGGAGTGCCGTCGGTCTCCAGGCCGTACGCACGCCACGTGCGGGCGACGGCGACCGCAGGGGCAGGGGCAGGGGCCGCGTCGGTGGAGCCGACTGCCGGTGGGGCCGCTCCTTCGAGAAGGCGGGCGGTCCCGCTTTCGCCCGCGCCGCGCAGCTGGTTCAGCAGGTCGTGGCGGGTCACGGCGGCCGAGAGCGCCGGGTGCCCGGAAGCCCGCTCGATCAGCGCGTGGGCGTGCGCGTCCAGGTCCAGCGACCGGAACGTCCGGAGCAGACCGAGGAACGAAGCGACGGCACGCGGATCGGCGTCGGCGATCGCGCGGCGGGCCAGCCGGTCGAGCGGCCCCGCCTGGTGGTGCCGGTGCAGGGAGCGGGCCAGGAAGCCCAGAGCGGCCGTCCTGGTGAGCGGGGCCTCCTCGGCGGCCCGCCGGGCGAAGCGCGCCAGGTCCTGCGCGGCACCGAACTGCGCGATCAGGTCGAGGAAGCAGGAGGCGTACTCGGCATCGTCGGGCTCGACGTACGGCAGGCTGTTCACGATCAGACGGTGTACCAGCTCCTTCCTGCCGAGGGACCGCAAGGACCACAGGAGCAGGACCGTCGCGGTGACGGGGCCGGCCACCACCGCTGCTACCGGATCCCTGGCCAACAGCGCGTCGACCGCCTCGCCGAGCCCGGCGTACCCCAGCTCGTCCAGCAGCCAGCCCACGGCCTCGGGATCCTCCAGTTCGGCTACGGGGACCGCCCGCTCGGCCAGGCGGCGGCACGCGGAGTACATGTCGAGGCAGCGCAGCTCGTACAGGAGGGAAGCGACGGCCGCGGTGTCGTCGGGCTCCGCCGTGTCGACGAGCCGGTCGGCGAACCGCAGCGCGGCCCGCTCCTGGCCGGCTTCCCGGAACTCCTGCAGGAGGCCCAGAGCGGACCGGAGGTCGGCCGGGTCGGTACGGTCCGCCGCTTCCAGCGACAGGGACTCCAGATCCGCGGGGCGGTGCGCGCACACGCGCAGGGCCCGGAGGACCACGTGGTTCGCCCAGGCGGTTCCGGGCACCGCACCACGGGAGAGGATCCGGTCCGCCAGACGCGCCGCGGGGACGGGGCAACCGGAATCGAGCAGGTGGGTGAGCAGCTGGAGGACGCCGATCTCGTCCGACAGGCTGACGTGCGCCTCCGGGGAGAGGGCCAGCAGCATGTCCCCGTGCCCGAGTTCATCCAGCAATCCGAGCAGCTCGCGGACCTCGTCGGCGTCGGTGAGATCCGTGCGGGCGACCACCCGGGCCGCGAGACGGGCCGTGACCTGCGGACCTTCGGTACGCAGCTCCCACAGTCGGGCCATCGCGCCCGAGGCCGAGCCGAGTCCGACGTGATCCGCCATCCAGAGAGCCATGGCGTGCCTGTCTCCCGCTTCCTGGGGAGTGATCAGCACGAGGTTCTTCCAGGCCTCGGGGTACCCGGCCACGGCGGCCCGGCGCAGCAGCAACACGGCCTGCTTCAGGAAGTCCCGCCGCTGCGCCTCCATCGAGAGGCGGTTGAGCGCGTACGCATCGGTCGTGCAGTCGGTCAGAACGCGCCACAGGGCGGGTGTCGGGTCGGGCAGCTCCTGTGTCGCGAGGAGGCTCTGATGGAGGTAGTCGGCCGGTTCGTACGCGGCCGGGCCGCCGGAGGTGGCCCGGACGGCGACCAGCGCGGTGAGCGAGTTCCGGATGTCGGTACGGATCCCGTCGCGCCGCACTCCGGTGGCGAGGGCGGCCAGGGCGGCCCGGGCCCAGTCGGCCTCCGCCGGCCTGAGGCGGGAGGAGAGGTCCGCGTCGGCGGCGCGGGTCAGCAGATCCTCCGACAGGGGTGGGTGGTGCCCGAGCTGTCGGGCGGTCACGGCGGCGGTGACCAGGGCGTGCTCGGCGGGGGTGAAGTGGGCTCCGGGCCCCATGCGGTAGGCGGCGAGCAGCCGGGGTCCACCGCTGAGGTGCTGGACCACCCGCCCGTCGGCGGCGCCGGCCCGTAGGGCGGGCGCCATGCGGGGGTCGCGGCTGGACTCGGCGAGGCGTTCCCAGTGCGAGCGCTCGGCCGGTGTCAGCTCGACCGGGACCTGGATCCGGTGGGTGACCGGGGATTCCAGGAGGGCGCGCACATGGCTGTGCGGATCCGCCTGCAACGCCGGCCGGATCAGGTCGTCCCAGTACGGGTTCGTCCACAGGGTGGCGACGGCCACGATGCCGGTGCTCGTCATCAGCAGTTCGCGCAGGGCGGCGGCGGCCTCCTCGGAGCGATCGCCGTAGAGGAAGCGCTGGGCCTCGTTGAGCCAGAGCACCGTGCCGGGCCCGATGCGCCCGGCGGCCAGGAGGTCTGCCAGTGCGGCGGCGTCGGCTGGCCGCCAGAGGGGGCGGGAAGGGGCCAGTTGGTGCAGGGCCTCGAAGAGGGCACGGGTCTTGCCCGTCGAGGAGTGGCCGGTGAGGACGGCCAGCGTCGATGTGGCGCCGTCCAGCGCCGGTCCCAGCAGGCGGCTCAGCTCCTCGTCGTGCGGGCGCGGGACGTAGGGGGTGAGGGCCGGGTGCGCCGGGAAGGCGGCTTCTGCTGCCCCCGTCGTCGTATCCGTGTCGGCGGATCCGGTGTCGCCGGGTCCGGTGTCGGTCGGCAGGAACGGAGCCTCCTGTACCTCGAGCAGCCCCGGGCTCGCCGCGTCCACCGTGCCGGGCCGGGCGGAGGGCGGCAGGGGTGTCGGCGGCGGGGGAGCGTCGGGCGGGATCCGGGTACCTTGCCAGAGCTCGCGGAGCCGCAGGCGGCCCTGGTCCGCGCCCAGAACCTGGGCGATGGTTCTGACCGTACGCCAACTGGGCGGCGGGTTACCGGGGTTCAGTGCCCGACTGATCGTGGTGGGGCCCAAAGGGGTGCCGGCGACGGTGCTGCGCGCGACGATGTCCTTGCGGGTCAGCCCCCTGCGGTCCATGGCGTCGCGCAACTGCTCGCGTAACGCGGCCAGGGCCGCTTCCGGCCCCTCGGCGTCACCGTCACCACCCGCCATGCGCCCTCCCCGGCTGTTCGGTGCTGTTCATTCTCGTGAGCACGAGCCCCGGTGTACGGCCGATCGGTGAATCTCTCGTGACCGGAGTCGGCCGCGCGAACCGCGGGAGGCCAAGTGGCGGCCAACTCCGGGGTCAGTTCCGACCAAGTCGTGGCGCGGATGCTGGAGTTCCGAAGTGTCGGTACGCAGACCGCCGTTGTCCAGTGAGTGCCGGGAGCGACGCGGGTCTGGACGGAGGTCTCATGAGGCGGAATTCGATACACAAGCAAGGTCTCTATCTGGGGTCCGTGCCGGAACGGGCGGCGGCCGGCGGGCGCGGTTCGACGCCGCTGATCCTCGATCACGATCTCGACGTCCTTCCCGAGGCCGGCCGGCACCTGACGGTGGCCGGACTCGCCGGGTACGTGGAGGACCTCGCGGGCCGGATCTCGGCCGCCGGGGTGAAGGCCGGCCAGCACGTCGTGGTGCACAAGGCGGCCAACTTCGACGTCTGGCTGCTGGCCACCGCGGTGGCGCGCACGGGCGCCGTCCCCGTCATGCTGTCGCACACGCTGGACGGCCCGACCCTCGCCGCGCTCATGGAGCGGCTCGACCGGCCGCACCTGCTCACGGACGGGCCCAAGCTGGAGGCGCTGGCCGGTCTGCCGCTCGCCGAGCTGACCCGCGGGGTGATCAGCGTGGGCGCATCCGCCCCCGGAGTCGTGTCCCTCGGCGAGTTCGCCGGGTCCCCGGGGGTGCGGCCCCGGCTGCAGGGACTCGACGAGCCGGCGATGATCACGCACACGTCCGGTACCACCGGGATACCCAAGCTGGTGGTGCACACCCCGCGGACGATGCGCGCCCGGCTGCGGCCGCAGCTGGTCCTGCTGGCCCTGATGCGCAAGCGGGAGACGGTCGCGATCCACATCGCCTTCGGCCATTCCCGGATGTTCGCCGCGATGGCCCTGTGCCTGACCAAGGGCATGCCGGTGCTGCTGGTCAACCGCGGCGCCCCCGAGGACGTGGCCGAGTTCTTCGTCGAGCACCGGCCCGGGCTGATCGAGGCGCTCCCCAACTCCTTCCTGGCGTGGGAGAACCTCGCCGACGATCCGCGCAAGCCCTTCGCCTCGGTGAAGTACTTCAGCAGCACCTTCGACGCGATCCACCCGAGGACGGTCCGCCGGCTCCTCGGGGCCTCCGGGCGCAGGGCGCAGTTCTTCCAGATCTACGGGCAGAGCGAGGTCGGCCCGGCCGTCGGCCGCCCGTACTACCGCTGGTCCGCGCACCGGATGGACGGACGCTGCGTGGGCTACCCGCTGCCGGGCAGTGCGCGCGTGCGGCTGGTGAGCCAGAACGGCAAGCGGCCCTCCGCGCAGAACCCCGGTCTCATCGACGCCCGTTGGGACGGCATAGCCAAGACGTACCACGGTGAGCAGGAGCGCTACGACGCCAACGTGCACGACGGCTGGTGGCGCACCGGGGACGTCGGCTACCGCAGCAAGTTCGGCTGCCTGCACATGCTCGACCGGGAGATCGACATGATCCCCGGGGTGGGCAGCAGCCTGGAGATCGAGGACCTCGTGCTGGACCGGCTGGAGGAACTGGTCGAACTCGTCGTGGTGTTGGGCCCCGATTCCCGGGGCGTGCCGATCGTCTGCACCCACGGGGACGAGCCGCTCGACCGGGACCGCTGGCGCACGGCCGTCGCCGCCTACCCCCAGCTGGCCGATCCGATCCAGATCCCGCTGGCCGAACTGCCCCGTACGGCCACCATGAAGACGCGCCGGGTGGAGCTGTCCCGGCGGCTGGAGGAGAAGCTCCTGCAGCAGCAGGGCTGAGCCGGCCGCGGGCCCGCGGCCGCGGGCCGCGGGCCGCGGGCCGCGAAGCGCCGTACCTCCGCACACCGCACACCGCACACCACGCTCCCGGCGGACCGGTTCTCGAAGGAGAGCCGCTGGTCCGCCGGGTGCTCGGCGTGCCCCGGCGCGGGAGCGCCCGGCCCGCCGATCCCCGCCAAGTCGGGCGCAAGTCGCGGAACAGTGGACGGCAAGATCGGTGTCCGAGTCTTGCCCACATGAAGCGTCAAGATGATGACAGTCATGAGTGAGGCGGCCGGGAGCACCGAGGAAAGCCCGGTGCAGGTGCTGTACGCGGCCATCGAGGAAGCGGCCGGCCTGCTGGACGTGGAGTGCGCGCGGGACAAGGTCCTGCCCATCCTGGACATGTACGGCGATGACCTCGCGCAGGCCGTGGTCGCGTTCCGGCTCGGGACGGGCCAGAAGCACGAGGGCGAGCTGGACTGCCGGTTCACGACCCCGCTGGACGTGGACCCGTACGAACTGGCCGTGGAACACGGTCTGACCCCGCCGACGGACCACCCCGTCGGCGCGCTGCTCTCGGACATCCGGGACGCCTGCCCGATCGACAGCTACGGAATCGACTTCGGTGTCGTCCGCGGTTTCAAGAAGATCTGGCTGGTCTTCCCCCGGAACGACCTCCAGGCGATAGCGAAGCTCGCCGCCATTGCGTCGATGCCGGCCGGCCTCGGAAAGAGCATCGAGTTCTTCGACCGGTACGGCATGGGCGACACGGTCGGCCTGCTCGGGATCGACTACCGGAACAAGACCGTCAACGTGTACTTCGGCGAGCCCCCCGCGGGCGGCTTCGCACCGGACGCCGTGCGCTCGATGCTCGGCGAGGTCGAGCAGGCGGAGCCGACCGAGCAGATGCTCGCGCTCGGCCGGCAGGCCTTCGGCATCTACGTGACCCTGAACTGGGATTCCCCGCAGGTGGAGCGGATCTGCTTCGCCGTGGCGACCGAGGATCCGACCTCGCTGTCCGTCCCGCTCGACCCGAAGGTCGAGCGGTTCGTGAAGCACGTGCTGGCCGCGGATCCCGCCACGAAGTTCGTCTACGCCGTCGCCTCCCAGCCCGACGGCGAGTACTACAAACTCCAGTCCTATTACCGGTGGCAGCCCGGAGTGCTCGACATCATGCAATTGGAAGACGGGGCGCTGGAAAGCCCGGTTTAACGCTCCATTCCGGTTTGGCGAGCCCTGGTTTAGCGAGCCCTGTTTAGCGACCCGGTTCAGCGACCCTCCCTCACCCGCGCATTGCTCAATTCCGGCTGTCATTTCCTGGAAGGACGAAGACGAACATGGGAACCATCGAAGTTCCGGTCCTGATCGTGGGCGGAGGCGGGACCGGCCTGTCGGCCTCCGCGTTCCTGTCCGACCACGGGGTCGGCCACGTGCTGGTGGAGCGCCGCGCGGACACCTCGCGGCTGCCGAAGGCGCACTACATCAACCAGCGCACGATGGAGGTCTTCCGCCAGCACGGTCTGGACGCGGAAGTGCTCGAACAGGGCGCGCCGCTGGAGAAGTTCGGCAAGGTCCGCTACCAGACCACGCTGACCGGCGCGGGTCCGCTGGACAAGCGCCTCATCCACGAGATGGACGGCTTCGGCGGCGGCGAGCTCAGCGAGACGTACGCGGCGGCCGGGCCCGCCCTGCCGGCGAAGCTGCCGCAGGTGCGGCTGGAGCCGATCCTGCGCGAGCACGCCGAGCGCCGCAATCCCGGACGCGTCCTGTTCGGCCACGAGCTGACCTCGATCTCCGAGGAGGGCGACCGGGTGACCGCCGAGGTCCGCGACCTCGCGACCGGCGAGCTCACCACGGTCGTCGCCCAGTACGCCATCGCCGCGGACGGCGGCCGTACGGTCGGCGCCGCCCTCGGCGTGACCATGCAGGGCCTGCCCTCCCTGTTCGACGCCACGACGGTCTACTTCTCCGCCGACCTGTCGGAGGTGTGGAACGAGGGCTCGCTCATCACCTGGTTCCTCAACCCCTACCGCCAGGACCTCTCCAGCGCCCTCATCGAGATGGGTCCGACCTGGGGGAAGAACTGCGAGGAATGGGGCCTGCACCTCTCCCTCGTCGGCGTGGACCGCACCGACCCCGAGGCGGTGACCGCCCGGATCCGCGAGGTCCTCGGCCTGCCCGGGCTGGAGGTGACCCTGCACGACGTCACGAGCTGGACCGTGGAGGCGGTGCTCGCCGAGCACTACCGCTACGGACGGGTCTTCCTCGCCGGTGACGCCGCGCACCGCCAGCCGCCCGCCGTCGGCCTCGGCCTGAACACCGGCATCCAGGACGCGCACAACCTCGCCTGGAAGCTGGCGGCGGTCGTCTCCGGCACCGCGCCCGACAGCCTGCTCGACACCTACGAGGCGGAGCGCAAGCCGGTCGGCCAGTTCAACCTGGGCTGGGCCATGTCCGCGGCCTCCCACCACCAGGTCGTCATCGACGGGGCCATCGGCCTCGGCCAGCACATCCCGCCGGAGCGCCGTACGCCGGTGTTCTTCGGCTACTTCGCCCCGACCCCGGTCGGCGCGGCCCAGCGGCAGCGGGCCGCGGAGATCTTCGCGACCCACCGCGGCGAATGCCAGGCCCACGACGTGGAGATCGGCTTCGCCTACGAGGCGGGCGCCGTCGTCCCCGACGGCAGCCGGCCGCCGGCCCGCGCGGCGCTGGGCGACGTGTACGAGCCCACCACCCGCCCGGGACACCGGCTGCCCCACGCGTGGATCGAGCAGGACGGCCGCCGGCTGTCCACGCACGACCTGACCGGTGCCCGGACCGGCTTCGTCCTGATCACCGGCCCCGAGGGGACGGCGTGGTCCGAGGCGGCCGCCCGGGCGTCGGAGACGTTCTCCGTCCCGGTCGTCCTGGCGGCCATCGGCGAAGGCGCGGAGTACGCCGACGTCGACGGTGCGTGGGAGGCGGTCCGCCAGACGGCCGCCGACGGCGCCGTACTGGTCCGGCCCGACAACCACGTCGCCTGGCGCAGCACGGGCGGCGAGGAGGACCCGGCAGCGGCCCTGGCCGCCGCGCTCGCGCAGGTCCTGGAGCGGAAGGCCCCGTAGGCGCAGGGCCCCGTACGAGCAGCAGGGAGGGCGCGGTCAGCGCCCTCCCGAGTGCCCCGGCACTCACCCATCCGGTACGCACGATCTCCTGGCAGAAGAGGCAGCGCAGCACATGATCGATCGTAGAAAGTTCCTTGTCGGCGCCGGTGGAGCCGCCCTCGCAGCGACCGGCGCGGCCGCCGTGTTCCCCGCTTCCGCCTCCGCCTCCGTGAGCTCCCGGACGCGGTCCGGCATCCGGTGGGGCCGGCTGGACGAGCGGCTCAGCGGACACCTGGTGCTGCCGTCCGACGCGGACTACCAGCGTGCGAAGCAGCTCTACCAGGTCCAGTTCGACGCGACCAACCCCCGCGCGGTGGCCTACTGCAAGACCCCCTCCGACGTGGCGAAGTGCCTGACCTTCGCCCAGAACCACGACATCGAGGTCGCGGCCCGCAGCGGCGGCCACAGCGCCGCCGGCTACTCCACGACCCAGGGCCTCGTCATCGACGTGTCCGGGCTCAACGAAGTCACCCTCGGGGCCGGCAACGGCACCGCGCGGATCGGACCCGGCGCGCAGCTCGTCGACATCGCGAACACCCTCGCGCCGGCCGGGCTGGGCATATCCGGCGGCTACTGCCCGACCGTCGCCGCGGGCGGGTTCCTCCAGGGCGGCGGCATGGGCCTGTTCACCCGGTACATCGGCATGGCCTCGGACAAGGTGACCGCGGCGAAGGTGGTCCTCGCCGACGGCCGCATCGTGACCGCCTCGGCGGACCAGCACCGGGACCTCTTCTGGGCCCTGCGCGGCGGTGGCGGCGGCAACTTCGGCATCGTGACCTCCTACGACGTCACCCCCTCGCCCCTCACCAACGTGGCGGCCATCAATATCGCCTGGCCCTACGCCCAGGCGCTGGAGATGCTCGACGGCTGGGCGAAGTGGCTGGTCGACGCCCCGCACTCGATCGGCAGCGGCATGAACGTCACGCTCACCGACGCCGCTCCCGGCACCGTCCCGACCGCGTCGATCTTCCTCGGCTCGGTGGACACCGGTCCCGCCTTCGACGCGGAGATCGCCCGCCTCCTCTCCATCGTCGGCAAGCCGCCGGTGTTCCAGCAGAAGTTCACCGCCCCGTACAAGAACGTCATGATGCAGCTCTACCGCTGCGCCGAGCTCACCGTCGACGAGTGCCACCGCGACGACACCAGCCCCGGCGGCAAGGTCCCGCGCGCCGCGTTCGGCGCCTGGCGCAGCCGTCTGTTCAAGCAGACGATGCCGCGCGAGGGCTGGGCGAAGGCCCTGGCGGCCTTCGAGGGCGACCGGATGCCCGGCCAGATGCGCCAGCTGCAGATCTCCGCCCTGGGCGGCCAGGCCAACACGGTGGCGCGCACCGCCACCGCCTACGTGCACCGCGACTCCCTCTTCTCGGTCAGCTTCCTCACCGCGAACGCCGTCGCGCCCGTCGCCGACGAGGCCAAGGCCTCGGCGAACCGCTGGGTCGACGCGGGCTTCGCCGCCATCGACCCCTACTCGAACGGCGAGACCTACCAGAACTTCATCGACGCGCGGCTGCCCGACTGGGAGCGCTCGTACTACGCCGAGAACTACCAGCGGCTGCGCACGGTCAAGGCCAAGTACGACCCGTACAAGTTCTTCCGGTTCGCCCAGAGCGTCCGCTGACCGGCCGTCGAGACAGGAGCCTGCCTTGTACATAGCCGATCTGGAGTACGCGGCCCCGATGCCGTGGCCCGCCGACATCGACCCCGACCACGTGCGCGAGGCCACGGACCGGCTCATCGCCCACGTCGCCGGCCGGGTCGACGCCGACGGCGCACTGCGCGAGGAGTGCCAGAGCCGGGTGCTGGAATCGGCGCTCGCCCTGGCGCTGATGACGCGCACCGGTACCGACTCGCCCGCCCGGGAACGCCTGCTCGGCTTCCTCCGGGCACACCAGGACACCCCGGACAAGCTCGAACGCGTCCTCGCGGCGCTCGCCGTCGCGCGGGCCACCGGCCGGACCTCCGCCGGTGACACCGAGCTCGTCACCCAGCTGACCGAGGGCGTGCTCGGCGACGCCCCCGGATTCATCTCCGCCCGCCGCCGCATGATGGTGTGCGCGGTACTGTCCGTGCTCGGCTGCCCGCTGCCGCCCGAGGTACTGGCCGCGGTCGCCGACGAGGTCCCCTCCGACCCCCTGCACTCCTGGGCCGCCGTGCAACAGGCCTCCGTGACCCTGATCCTCGCCGCCGCCGCGGGGGTGGAGAACGAGGTCACCGCCGCCGCGCTGGAAACCCTGGCCGCCACCCGTCCCGCGACGACGGTGTGGGAGGGCTACGCCCTGATGCACCTGCTGGTGCTGCACGGGCTCGCCGGATTCCCGGGGAACGAGGAGACCGTGCGCGGCGGCCTGCGGACGCTGCTGCGCCACCAGCGCGCCGACGGCGGCTTCCCGTTCGTCCTGGAGATGCACAACTGGTGCACCTCGACCGCCGGAACGGCCCTCGTCGCGGCGGGCGCCCCGACGGAACTGCTGCGCCGGATGGCGGGGATGCTCGTCGACCACCAGGGCGGCGCCCCGACCCGCTCGCTCTCCCGGGGGGCGACGCTCACCGACGGCTGGTCGATGTCGGAGATCGTCGCGCAGAACGACGTGGACGACACCTCGTGCGCCCTGGAGTTCCTCCAGGCCATCGACCCGGTCGCCTACGAGGACTCCGTGCGCCGCGGGGTGGCGGGGCTGCTGGCGGTCCAGGGCGCCGACGGCGGGTTCCCCACGTACGTCGCCGGGGCCTCCTCCGAACCCTGTATGACGGCCGCGGCCGTCTGCGGGCTCGCCCCGCACCCCGACACGCTGCCCGCCCGGCGGCGCGCCCTGACCTTCCTCACCGAGAGCCAGCTCGACGACGGCGGTTTCGAGCCGGGCTGGAGCCGCAGCCGGCTGCACACGATCTTCCGTGCACGCCTCGCCGCGTGCACCGCGGGCCCCGAGGACCACCACGTGGCCCGCATGGCCGAGCGGATCGAGCGCACGGTGCTCGAGACGCAGAACGAGGACGGCGGCTGGGGGATGCAGCCGGGCGACCCGAGCGACGACATCAGTACCGCTTACGGGCTCATCACGCTGTGCTACGGGACCGACCACCGGCCCGTCGGGCGCGCACTGTCCTGGCTGCTCGCGCACCAGAACGCGGACGGCGGCTACGGCGGGCCGCCCGACATGGTCGGCCCGCGCCCCTTCCCGTACAGCTTTCCCATCCTGACCGACGCCCCCGTGCTGCTCGCCTTCGGTCACGTCCGCTCCCGGATCTGGGATATGGCGGCCGTGCTCCAGGGGGCGAACTGAGGTCAGGGGCCGCATTGTTCGTGCCGCGTTTGAGGAATCGCCCACTCATAGTCACCGCGGCCGCCGGAACACCGAAGGGAGGAGGGGGTCTTGGACCTCCTCCTCCCTTCGTGCGGGGTCAACGTGCCCTAGCCTCAAGCCTGTTAACGACTCAAGAGCACCATCGCGACGCTGTTTGCCCTTCGACTTACCCTTCGACGGAAGACCGAGGAATTCACATGATGCGCAAGATAGCGGCCCTGCCCAGTGGAAGGCTGGGAAAATGGGTCGTCATCGCACTCTGGGCGGCCCTGCTCGTTCCGGCCCTGATGCTGGCCGGAAAGCTCGGTGACGTCGAAGAGAACGACAATTCGGCCTGGCTGCCCGGGAACGCGGAGTCGACCGCCGTCGTGGAGCGGGCCGAGAAGTTCATGTCCGCCGACACCCTGCCCGCGGTCGTGATCTACGACCGGTCCGCCGGGGTCACCGACGCCGACCTGGCCAAGGCCACGGCCGACGTCGAGGCCTTCAAGGGCATCGCGAACATCGTGGGCCCGGCCCAGGGGCCGGTGAAGTCCGAGGACGGCAAGGCCATCCAGACGGTGGTCCAGGTCAAGAAGGACAAGTCGGGCTGGGAGGGCATCGGCACCGTCGTCGACGCGATGACCGAGGTCGGCAAGAAGAACGCCGACGGCCTCGGCTTCCACGTCGCGGGCCCGGGCGGGTACGCCGCCGACTCGATCAAGGCGTTCAGCGGCGGCGGGGCCCTGACCACGATCACCGCGCTCGTGGTGGTCGCGATCCTGCTGCTGACGTACCGGAGCCCACTGCTGCCACTGCTGCCGTTGCTGACCGTGGGCGTCGCCCTGGTCACCTCGGAGGCGGTGATCTACGTCCTGGCGAAGAACGCCGGCCTCGTCGTCAACAAGCAGACCAGCTTCATCCTCACCGTCCTGGTGTTCGGCGCCGCCACCGACTACGCGCTCCTCCTCATCTCCCGTTACCGGGAAGAGCTGTTGAAACACGAGGACCGGCACGACGCGATGGCGGAGGCCCTGTACCGCTCCAGCCCCGCGATCATCGCCAGCGCCGCGACCGTCGCGGTCAGCCTGATGCTGCTGATGCTGGCCACCCTCAACTCCACCCAGGGCCTCGGCCCGGCCTGTGCGGTCGGCGTCCTCGTCGGCCTGCTCGCCATGATCACCCTGATGCCGGCCCTGCTCGTGGCCTGCGGCCGCTGGATCTTCTGGCCGGTGAAGCCCACCTACGGAGCGCCCGCCAATGCCGAGAGCGGCATCTGGGCCCGGGTCGGCACCGCCGTCTCCGGCCGGCCGCGGCTCGTGTGGATCGGTACCGCCCTCGCACTCGCCGTCATGGCGCTGGGCGTACTCGGCCTCAAGGCCGACGGGCTCGCCAACAAGGACCAGTTCACCAACACCCCGCAGATGGCCGTCGGCGAGAAGATCCAGTCGGAGCACTTCCCGGCCGGATCCGGCGACCCCATCTTCGTCGTCAGCAAGGCCGCCTCGGCGGAAGAGGTACGGACCGCACTGCTCGGCGTCCCCGGCATCGTGAGCGTCACGCCCCCGACGGCCAAGGACGGCGAGGCCGTCATGCTCGGGGAGCTCAAGGACGACCCCAGCAGCACGACCGCGATGAGCACCGTCAAGAAGGCCAGGGACGCGGTCCACGCGATCAACGGAGCCGACGCCCAGGTCGGCGGCAGCTCGGCGGTCATGCTCGACACGCAGACGGCCGCCGCCCGCGACTCCAAGGTGATCATCCCGATCGTCCTGATCGTGGTGCTGCTGATCCTCATGCTGCTGCTGCGCTCGGTCGTCGCACCGGTGCTCCTCATGGGCACCGTGGTGCTGTCCTTCGGCGCGGCCATCGGTGTGAGCAGCCTGGTGTTCAACCACGTCTTCGGTTTCGCCGGCGCGGAGGCCTCCTTCCCGCTCCTGACGTTCGTCTTCCTGGTCGCACTCGGCATCGACTACAACATCTTCCTCGTCACCCGCGTGCGCGAGGTGTCCGCGGAACAGGGCACCCGGCGCGGCGCACTGCTGGGCCTGTCCACCACCGGCGGTGTGATCACCTCGGCCGGTCTGGTACTGGCCGGCACCTTCGGGGCGATGGCCTCGCTGCCGCTGGTGTTCGCCGCCGAGCTGGGCTTCGCGGTGGCGTTCGGCGTCCTGCTGGACACCATGATCGTCCGCTCGGTGCTGGTCACCGCGCTGACCCTGGACGTGGGCCGCTGGATGTGGTGGCCCAGCAAGCTGTTCCTGCGCGAGGACGACCCCGAGCCCAGGGTGCAGACCCCGGACCTGGAGCCCGCTCTCGGCGGGAAGTGACGACACCGCTCCGCACGCACGCACACGCACACCGCGAAGG